>JAGHBG010000108.1 GCA_021161105.1 Thermotogaceae bacterium
TATCTCATTTTTCCTTCCAAGTATGCTTCTATTGGTTCCATACCTGCAGAAGCTACCTCTATAAGCGTGTTTTCGGCAAGAGATACATAATCATAAGGAAGGTTTCAGTACTTCTGGAATATCCTTTCTATCCATCTTCTATGCTTATCTTCTATTTTGGGATGTCTGAAGATATCGAATCTATCTACATACCATGAGTGAGTCTTTACAAGCTTTACTCCGTTCATCCATGCCGCGAGAATCCAGCCTGCTCCTATGTACATTTCAGCATGGATGTATTTATGCCCCTCTGATCTTAGAGATTTTCAACTATTTGCTTGAATTCTTCTACTGATATGCCAATCTCACGCAGTATTTTTCTTATGAGCGTTTTTGGTAAATCTCTCGCATGAAATGGCACGGTAGTGTATCTTCCATCTGGGTGCCTGTAAAACACATGACTTCCTTTTTGTCTGATACGTACAAATCCCAAGTGAAATAATACTTTCTCCATAGTTTTTGAATCAACTGTGGGAATGTAACTCACTATTTCACCTCAATCATTTCAAGAGCAACGAATTCAGTGTTTTCTATCTCCTCTTTTGTTTCTTCTAACACCAGCTCAAGCACTTCCTTCAAGTTTTTTCTTACTTCCTCTATCGTGTTCCCCACTGTATGAACTCCCGAAACATTTGGAACGATTCCGATGTATTGCTTTGTTTCAGGGTCATATTCGATAATGGCTGTGAATGCTTTTTTCATAAAGTTCACCTCTCTTGAGAATTTGCTGTTTACATTATATACAAAATTCTTCTAAATTTCATTCATGTTCTATAACAACTTTCAGTGGTATGGTAAAGTAAGGGCTTTTTCCCCACATGTTGTGCAATACTCTATGTGAAACTGCATTGATCTCTACACCATCAGGATTTGTGGTAGCATCCCATACCAGATGTTATCATTTTCATCTATTTTATCGAAAATCACAACATGATCTATAACATCATCTTTGTCTGTATCAAAAAATATCAAATTCCCATGCTCAAGGGTTTCCCAGGTAGTAGGAGAGGAATTGTAATGGAATAAGGCATCGGCTGATACGTCATCTACCAAACGGTCTTCGTAAACAAACCACCTGTAACCAATTTGGTTGTAAAGATAGACTATTAACCCTGAACAATCAAAGCCTTCTTTGGGAGATTGCCCACCGAATTTGTAAGGAGTACCCTCAAGTTCTGGTAATATTTCGAACCATTTTTCAACTTCATCTTGCGAAAGTTTTTCTTGGTGCCAGTGCATCAGAATAGGATAGCAGGCGGAAATCAACATTAATACAATAATAGCCACAACTATGACTAATATATTAATATTGTCCACCGTTATACCCCTTTCTTTCAAAACTCTGCTGTCATTGCGGCATTATATGTTTGGTTGTCAATGAGCTATCTCGAAATGGGTTTTTTATAACTCATCCTGTTGCGCCGGGTGAAGAGAACTGCAATAAAAGTTTTACAACCTTGATAGAACAGGTGTTGGGTATTCGACCCAGGTTCTGCCATCAAGAACTCTTCCATTCTTTTTCCTGTCCAATCCACCCCATTGTTTGAAAAAGAAAGCAACATTTTGCTTCTTGCACATATCCCTTATATGCCTTACCCATTCAGGTCTCATCGGTCGTGCACGAGGGCCGCTTTCTCCGCCAACTATCGCCCAGTCTATTCCTTCCAGATCAAGAGGTGGGATGTCACTCAACAGCGGTTCAAAAGAAATGAACCTCACTACTGCCGGGATGAACTTCAGGAGGTTTATTCTATAAACGTATCTACAGTGTTCCACAGTAACCCCTATCCATATATTCGGAGCCCATGGCAGTTTCTCTGACAAATCTGCCAGCCGCTCTGCTCTCTTCGTAAGAACCTGAAAAATATGCCAGTGGGCTCGATTCATCACTCTAAACACCTTGAGAATAAAATCATCTGGTACTTTTTCGTGAAATAAATCTCCCATAGAAGCTATAAATATTACTTTTGGCTTTTTCCATCTTAAGGGTTGATCTAACTTTTCCGGATGCAAAGTCAGTTTGAACCCGTTTTTATACTTTGGATTACCTATGCTTTGCAAACGTTTTGCCAGCCTCTCAGCATAGCAATTTACACATCCCAAGCTTATTTTTGAGCACCCGGTAATAGGATTCCATGTTTCCACTCGCCTTTCTACCATCGAGGAAAAAGCCACGTTAGCCCCTCCTGTGTAAAATTCTACTACATTGTATTGCTCTCATTAAATAATGGCTCAAAATATGCAGAACCTTTTTTCTTTTTATATGATTGTTTTTCTTCTAAGTTAGAGTATAATAATACTATCATATTGAATATCGTTTGATTGAAAACTTAAAGAAATACGAAAGATAAAGAGAACCAGACAAAAATTGCAAAAGATGTTAATAAATTGAGTCGGGTGTCCTAAAAAAGAACTTCCACTCTGTTTCTATATTTAGCCATGTTGCAAAGCTTATGAAAAGAGTCAATAGGGGAATGTAAAGGAGGTAGTTAATGTTAAAAAGATTTGAAACGAAAAAATTGATAAATTTTGTGATGAGACCGCAGTATCTTTGTTGAAAAAATGTCAGAGAAGATTATCACTCATTAAAAACTGAAAAGGAATCCAGAATGAGGAAGTTATGAGTCTTAAAGAAAACACAAATGACTAAAAAAGTGGGTATTTGCTTCGAGCATCAAAGTTAACTGTCTAAAATAACGAGAATTCCTCTTCTGCTTAAAAACTACCAGCTTTTCCTTATAGAATAACATAAGGGAGAATACAAATCCGAATTTTCTGGTAACGCCCACACTTGAGGTTAAAGATGTTGGCCTTATCGTTATTATCATCATTTCTTTGTTAAAAAGTATTTATTTTGTCGATTCTCAAATAATGTTGTTAAGTGAAAACGTTGAGAACCTCCTTATTATAGTCGGCCCAAACGCCTTCTTCGAAGTTAACAATAAAGTTGCAGAAATACATGGAATAACCAACAGAAAACAATTCAGAAGTGGACAATCTATTATGTAAAAAAGGCAATTTCATATTTCATAACCTGAAAAAATTTGAATGATTGGAGGTGAAAAAATGCGAAAAAAGCTTTTATTCTTTTTCATTTTTATTTTTCCATTATCACTTTTTGCCTGGTTTCGTATTGGAATAGGGTACTCGCCTTTACCTCTCTCTATGTATTTGCATATCCCATCATACCAGTATTCTGGATATATAGTAGGCGACTACGGTGATTCTCTGGGTTTTTCTATAGACTATAAAGGTTATGAAAGCAAAGTTGCAGCCTCTTACTTCCTATATCTAAGCGTAGAAGTTCCTATGATATTTGATCTTGAAATCACCACCAATGCCTTTCAATGGTTGAATTCAGATATGACATGCCTGTCCCTTGGTTACAGGGCTCTGTTTTTTAAAATACCGATTCTTTTGGGTTCCCAGCGCTCTAATAAAAACCCATGGATTTTTTATCCCAAGATAGGAGTAGTAGCAGATAATTTTAGTTACGATCCAGATGTCATAGACCTTAAAACTGACGGCACTACAACACGTGGCTCTAAATTCCTTTATATTTCTGGCAAAAAATACTACATTTCTGAACTCACAGCAATTTCTCCTACCGTCAAACACAATGCAACATATATCAGTTTAGGTGCAGAATTGCAAGCAAATTTAGTACATATAGAATTAATCTGGTTAATCTGGAGATATCATCAAATGTTTAAATATATACCAGGAGAAGTAAAATTTGACTCTGAAGAACCATCAACATTTAATGTATTGCGATTCATCGATAAAGATGATGTTACCATAAACGTTTTAAATCGATCGCTAATTTTTTTAACAGTTTCCATGGGTCTTTAAATCGTATAGGCTGATGTTTATTAAGGACAGGGTTGAAGAGTAAGAAAGGGAAGAAAAAACAGTTCAAATATAAAACAATCAAGTTAAGTTTTTAAATCTTTTTTAAAATCCTGTTTTCTGTAAATTTCTGCATCTGAACCGTATAGTTCAGCAACCAACTGTTAGTTTTTTACAAACGGTTTTCTTTCACTCGCAATTATTTGCTTGAAAATATACTCACTCATTTCTTGATTTTCTCAGCACAGAAACTATTTTTTCGACTGCTTCGCCTTTTTTATCCCAGAACTGCCAGGCGTCGATCAGCAAAGCGGCTTTCTCCTTGACTTTTCTCACAAGGTAATGAAAGTTCTTTTCTGGCACAGTAACTATGAAGATTTTGTTCATGTTCAGTATATCTCCTACCATTTTTTTAAATTCACCTGAAAGCATCTCCATTTTCCCAATTTCGTCGATATAAACAAGATTTTCGTTTTTCATTTCCGATGTTAATTTCTTTACTACCTTACTCTCAAAATCTTCAACAAATACTGTGTATTTGCCAACCTTTTTTCTTCCTTCGGCTCCCGCTTTTGCCAGCCACACTTTGTTTCCCCAGGATGTAACAGCAACAAAACCTATTCTTTTTCCTTTATCTCTAACTTCTTCCGTATAAAACCCTGTTCCCCCTATCCTTTCAATCAATCTTTTTATTAAACTTGTCTTTCCACTCCCCGGTTTTCCTGTTATTGCTATTATCATAATCTACCACCTCACCTTTTGATTGAGCTTTATAAGATAGTATACTTTAAATCGATGGGGGTGAGGCTGGTGAAAAAAATCATATTGAGCGCAATCATCCTGCTCAGCGCTTTTCTCATGGCTAAACCTTACATACAGTTTTCGTTCTCTGGAACAGGCGATCTCTCTGATCTGGCTAAAGGCTACACGATATCAAGTGTCACGGATTCTGAAAGATTTTACATCTACTTCTCCGAGGCATTTAAAGTGATTTTTAAAGAAGTGAAATTCCAGGATTTTTTCACTTCCGAAAATATACTTAGTGGAAACTTCAAAGAAGCGGAGTACAGGTTAATATTAAATGTAAACGATTTTTCCCTGAACTACTTTAAAAAGAAAAAAGAATATCTGAAAGATAACGAAAACGGAGATTACATTCTGATAAATGGCAACTATATAAGAGTCTATGTTGGAGAATGGTACAGATACGATTATGAGAAAGATAGATACATACTGGATAAAAAGAATGGAAGGTATGTCAAATCGATAGATGGCAAGTATTACTATTACTTTGGAGACTTTTACAGAAGGATTCCGGTTGAAGAAACATGGGCAAGAATGAAGATTGATGTAGATTATGAATTATATGACGGAAAAGAAGAAATCATTAATGGAACATTTAAAAAGGGTGTTGAAAAAAGGCTTGTATATTACACATACGATGAACTCAACAGGAAAATTGTGAGGCATTTTGAAAACGAGAAATTATGGATGAGTGATATAGCAGAAGAGCTTTCTAAAAAGGTGTTAAACGATTTAAAGAAGGAATTTGTGATAGAAGCGAATCTTATAGATTACAAAGATGTTGTGGTTATAATTGACAAGGGAAGAGAAGAAGGCGTTAAACCCGAAATGGCTTTTGAAAGCAAAGGAAATATTTTTGTGGTGAGGGAGGTGACACAAAACACTTCAGAAGCTGAAATCGTAAAATATTCGAGTGTTCCTATCAGAGAAGTAAAGTCCCTCAGAGAGGATCAGAACTTTAGATATCCGTCTTTGTTTCACATTGGAGCTGGATATTCTAATTTAAGCGGGGTTTATCTTTTACTGGGTCTGCGGTCAATTGATCTCAGCTGGAGAGAAAAGTCTTACGGAGGAGTTCTTGTCTCATACGACCTGTTAGGCAATGAGGTCAAGTATGGTGTTGATTTCAGAATGAAGTTGTATAAAGGTTTTTTTGCCGGTTTTTCTACATCGAAAGATTATTCCATGTTTTATGGAGGAATATCTGTATTCAATTTCAATCCATACATTGGATTATCGGATAAGGGTTTTGTCTTCGGGGGTGACCTGTCATGGTAAAAAGGCTGTTTTTAATCGTTCTGTTTTTAATAATACAAGTTTTTGCATTTTCAACGGGAGTCAGGGTAATAATCCTTAACAGCAATTCTGTGAATATACCGGAAAATTTTAAGAATGAAATAACGAAAAAGCTTGCAAATGTTGCAGAATCACTTGGTTTAAATACAGACGAGAGGCCTGCAAGGTATGGACTGGTATTTCACATCACCGGCCTGAAAAAAGATAGCAAAAGAATTAAGAAAGTTGAATTTGTAAGAGATGACAAATATGGCGGTTATGTGTATTTTGCCGGTTCCTATTACAGAGCTTATCACACCCTGTACGAGTATGATTATAAGAAGAAAAGATTCGTTCAGGATGAGTACGGCAATTACGTTCGGCTTTCGAACTACATCTGGGCAAGAGACGAGGATGAAAAATTTGTAGGATTTACAGGTTTTTATAAAAGGACCGTAAAATACATAAATGATGAAAAAATATGGCTTTACGCTTCTATAACTTTTATTGACTTCAAAAATTCTTTTGTTCTTTTCCAGAAAAGCTATGTTTTTACCGGGAGCTCTTATGATGAAATTCTAAAAAGCATGGATATAAACATCAAAAAAGAAAAATTCTACTCAGAAAAACCCACCATTGCTTTTTATGAAGATTCTCTTTCTCCACTCGGAGGTTTTGTAAAGAAGTACTTTTATCAAGAAGAACGATACACCATGTATGATCGTTCTTATTTGAATTACCTTTTCAAAGAAATGAAATATCAGGATCTGATCAGCGGTGGTGAAGAAGTTGGAACTTATTTAAAGCCTGCTCGTTACCTTGCAGTTGTAAAGATATTAAACAGCAGCTACAAACTTATAGAATCAACTGAATACCTCATATTCTCCAATCCTGTAAATGGCGAATATGTAGGAA
>JAGHBG010000259.1 GCA_021161105.1 Thermotogaceae bacterium
TTATATATAAACAAACCCAGCTTCATATTGTAATGGCTTGGAATTACTGTTTGATGAAAAACAATGGAGCGAAGAAATATTATTGGTATAGAGATTTACAAGGAGGAACTCATGGACAAAAAATACTTTAATAAAAGCTTCTGCTTAGAAGTGTCGGGAGAATTTGCCTGTTTTACAAGACCAGAAATGAAAGTTGAAAGAGTTAGCTATGATGTCATAACCCCATCAGCTGCGAGAGGAATATTTGAATCAATTTTTTGGAAGCCTGCTATAAGATGGAAAATCAAAAAAATAGAAGTTTTGAACCCTATCAAGTGGATTTCTGTGCGCAGAAATGAGATAGGGATAGTGATGAGCAACAGAAGAAAAGAAATATTTATAGAAGATAGCAGGCAGCAAAGGGCGGGGCTTTTCTTAAGAGATGTTCGCTATAGACTACATGCAGAACTTGAGTATATCCCTCCTGAAGACAGAAATGAGGTTGAATGTCTGAAAGACGAAAACCCTGGGAAATACTATGCCATTTTTGAAAGACGAGCAAGAAAAGGTCAATGCTTTAATCAGCCTTATCTAGGGTGTAGTGAATTTAGTTGTAGTTTTCGGTTGATAGATGACCTTGCAAACGAACCAAAACCAATTGAGGAGTCAAAGGATCTGGGATACATGCTCTATGATTTTGATTTTTCCGACCCAGAAGATATAAAACCAGCCTTTTTTAGAGCCATACTTAAGAATGGCATAATTGATGTGCCACCTTGGGAAAGCGAGGAAGTGAGAAAGTGATTTTACAGGCACTTACTGAATACTATCAACACAAAAAATCAGATCCCAAAAGCGATCTGGCTCCTATTGGCTGGGAATGGAAGGAAATACCATTTCTCCTTGTGCTTACTGAAGAAGGAGACCTAAAGGCTATAGAAGATACACGAGAAAAAAAAGGGAAAAGATTACAGGCAAAAAGTTTTCTCGTAATACAAACAGAAAAACGAAGCTCAGGAATCAAACCCAATTTGCTTTGGGATAACACAGAATATGTATTTGGGGTAAAAACCCAGAAAGATGATAAGAACAACAAAAAACGTAACAAAGGCAAAAAAAATAATAAAGATGTTGTAAAAAGACATGAAGCTTTCAAAAAAAGAATCGAAGAAGAATTTCCTGAGGGAACGGAATCCTTAGGGGTTTTAGCAGTAAAACGCTTTTTAAATAAGAACCCTTTGGAACAAATAAATAAAAAGTTTAAGGATTCAGAAATGTGGCAAGAAATGCTGAAAAACAATGCTTTTGTTACTTTTCGCCTGGAAAATAGTGAAAACGAAACTATTTTTAATGAATTGAGAAATATATTCCCCAAAAAAGAAACCCATACAGATCCACAAGAAATAGGAGTATGCTTGGTTTCGGGAGAAAAAGCTCAAATATGTAAACTACATCCCGCAATAAAAGGAGTTAAAGGCACAAACACTTCTGGAGCATCTCTAGTTTCGTTCAACCTTAGCGCTTTTTCCTCTCATGGGAAAAAACAGAACTATAATGCACCAATGTCAAATGAGGCTGTTTTTGCTTATACGACGGGATTAAATCATCTACTGCGAAAAAATTCTAATAACAAAATAGTTATTGGAGATACAACTATTGTTTTTTGGGCAGATAAAACAGGGCAAGAGGTATTTAATATGGAGCAAAACTTTCCTTTGTTGATTAATGACCCACCAAAAGACGATTCAGACAAAGGGGTAAGAGCTGTTAAAGCTTTATATCATTTTCCTCTTTTGGGGAAAATGCCTGTAAATAATGGAGAACGTTTTTTTGTGTTGGGGCTTGCACCAAACGCAGCAAGAATTTCTGTACGGTTTTGGAGATCAGGAACACTAAAAGATTTTGCAGAAAAAATGATTCAACACTTCGATGATATTGAAATTGCTAAAGGCCCTAAAGACCCTGAATTTTTAACTGTAAATCAACTTATTCGCTCAATCGCCTTTCAAGGACAACTAGAAAATATTCCCCCAAGACTTGTAGCAGATGTTTTAACAAGCATTATGGATGGTACCCCATATCCAAAGTCGTTCATGCAGCAATGTATTATACGTATCAGAGCAGAGAGAAAAGTAGGAAGAGCGCGAGCTGCTATTTTGAAAGGATATATAAACCGTTATCAGAGAAGATATGGAAATAAACGAGGGGAGGTTTTAGGCGTGGCGCTAGACAGAGAAAATAAAAATACGGCATATAGGCTTGGCAGGTTATTTGCGGTTTTGGAAAGAATCCAGGAGGTTTCTCAACCTAAAATCAACTCTACGATTAGAGATCGGTTTTACGGAGCTGCCTCATCAAACCCAGTTGCCGTTTTCCCGAGGCTTCTAAAGTTAAAGAACCATCATCTTTCTAAACTAAATAATGAGAAACAAAAAATATTTTATGAAAAAGAAATTGGAGAGATTATGAGCACTATTAATGCATTCCCGAGTTTTTTACCTATAGACCAACAAGCTATGTTTGCGGTTGGGTACTATCACCAAAGAGAGAGCTTTTTCCAGGAGAAAAAAGAAACCTGATTAAATAAAATATGTGCAAAGGAGGCATAGAATGTGAGTTTAATCGATAAAAGGTACGATTTTGTGTTCTTTTTTGATGTTCAAGATGGAAATCCAAATGGAGATCCAGATGCAGGGAATTTACCAAGAATTGACCCAGAAACAGGTGTAGGACTAGTTACGGATGTCTGCTTGAAACGAAAGATAAGAAACTATGTTCAACTCAAAGGAGTTGATATTTTCGTCAAAGAAAAGGCAATACTCAACAAACTGATAGAAGAAGCTTATGAGCAGGAAGAGGTAGAAAACGCAGAGAAAAAAACGAAAGTAAATACCGCAAGAGATTGGATGTGTAAAAAATACTTTGATATAAGAACCTTTGGGGCTGTAATGTCGACAGGAGAAAATGCAGGACAAGTCCGTGGCCCTGTACAATTCACCTTTGCGCGTTCCGTGGAACCTATTGTTGCCTTGGAACATACTATTACACGCATGGCTGTAACTACTGGAGCAGAAGCAAAGAAACAA
>JAGHBG010000066.1 GCA_021161105.1 Thermotogaceae bacterium
GGTCAGCAGCGTATAACAACCCTCTACGGAATAATTAAGGGAAGACCACCTAAATTTTTTGATGGAGATATAAATGTTATAAAAGGGCTATATTTCAACATTGCGGAAGAGACATTCGAATATTATAAGCCTTCAATTATGAGTGGAAACCCGCTCTGGATAGATGTTACTAAGCTTATGAATTCGGATCTCATGGAAATAGGAGATATATTTATCAGTGATCCTAAGTTCACAGATGTTTGGAGAATGTATTTGAGTAGATTAAACAGATTAGCGCAAATCGTTGAAATCGATCTCCACATCGAAGAGGTAACCGGAGAAGAAAAAACTATTGATGTTGTTGTTGATATTTTTAACAGAGTAAATAGTGGAGGGACAAAGTTATCTAAGGGTGATCTGGCTTTAGCAAAAATATGCGCTGAATGGCCAGAAGCAAGAGAAGAAATGAAAGCAATGATCAAGAAATGGGGTAATGCAGGTTATAACTTCAAGCTGGACTGGTTATTAAGATGCATAAATGCAGTTATTACTGGTGAAGCTTATTTTTCAGCTCTTGAAAATGTCGATATTATTACTTTCAAGCATGGGCTATACGAAACGGAAAAACTTATCAATAAACTTTTGAATTATATATCTGGGCGTTTGGGTCTTGATCATGATAGGGTCTTGGGAAGTCTGTATTCTTTTCCTCTCATGGCCAGATACCTTTATCAGCGAAATGGACACCTACAAGACTACAGGGAGAGAGACAAACTTCTTTTCTGGTATATCCATACCATTCTTTGGGGCAGATATTCTGGTTCGACGGAAAGCGTGCTTAGCCAGGATTTGGAAGCAATAAAGGATACAGATAAAGCGATTGATAGATTGATTGAATTATTGAGGCAAAATAGAGGAAGTCTCGAAATCCAACCAAGCGATTTTTGGGGATGGAGCACCGGAGCAAGATTTTATCCGCTTCTCTATATGATGACAAGAGTATGCAGATCAAAAGATTTCGAAACCGGCATAGAGCTATCAAGCAGTACTCTTGGAAAAGGAACAGCGCTACAAGTTCACCATATCTTTCCCAAAGCACTGCTATATAAGCATGGATATTCAAAACCCAATGTGAATGCGATTGCCAATTTCACTTTTCTCACTCAGGAAACCAATCTATTAATCTCTGATAGAGCACCCGAAGAATACTTCGAGGAATATGAAAAAAAGAATCCTGGTGTTTTGGCATCACACTGGATACCAATGGATAGAAATTTGTGGAAAGTTGAAAATTACTTGGACTTCCTTGAAGCTCGAAGAAAATTGCTTGCAAAAGAAGCAAATAAATTTTTGCAAAGTTTGTTGAAAGGAAGAGAGACAAAAGAACTCGCTATTTCTGAAACGTTAGAATTAAGAGGGACACCAATAGGAAGTATTACTGATGCTGCTGAAGAAGTGGAACTTAGAAGAATTAATGAATGGGTGGTAAGTCAAGGATTGCCCAAAGGAGATTTTTCTTTTGAACTGGTTGATCCAACAACAGGGAAGCTGCTTGCGTATATTGACCTTGCATGGCCAAATGGTCTTCAAGAAGGATACAGCCAACCTGTGGCAGTTGTAATCAATGAAGGCCAAGAAATGCTATCATTACTTACCAGAGCTGGATTTAAATGGTTCACTAATTTTGATGATTTCAAATTCTATGTCAAAACTATAATCCTTGGCGAGGAAATAAATGTATAGAAAACAAGGAGACTTTACCTGACAATAGGAACAAAGAAACGAATAACTCCCGAAACGGTTATACGAAAAAAGGTGAATATCTCAGAGTGAAGGCTCAACGCTATAATGTTCTTTTGAAAGATGGATTAAAGGGAATGAAAGAGTCAACAGAAACAGGTATACCCTCAAGTTAAAGTTCGGCGATATGTGGTATACAAGATAAGATATTCCATAAAATTTGCATCCTGATAAAGATAAATAAATAGACATGTGCCGCTGACCCGAAAAATGACGCGGCTCTCATGAAACTAGCATATCTCATCATTAACAATATAACAACTAGAAAATGAACCAGGAGAATAGATAAATGGGATAAAATCCCTGCCACTTTGGTGTTAGAATTTAATAGGGTGAAATTCTATGTCTAATCTGGAGTTTGAGTAGGGTGTCACGAAAAAAGTGAGCCTCCCAAATTTCAATGGTTGTTTCATTGAAATAACCTAAGCCAAGAAAAGTGGATGATGATGTGCTATTACTGATTTTTGAGACATTGTTGTATAAGAACAAAATTTATGACTCCCAAAAAGTACTTTCTTTATAAGGCTTTTTTGTATGAGTTTGGAAAATTCAGAGGTGATACAGTGAACAAGTATGAGTTGCATTTATCGCCTGTTATGAAGGCAAAGCCTTTTGTAAAATGGGCTGGTGGTAAAGGACAATTATTAAAAGTTATAGAAAGTAACCTTCCAAATAATATGAGTAGACTAAAAAAGTATATTGAACCCTTTGTAGGAGGCGGAGCGGTTCTTTTTTTTATGTTGGAAAAGTTTAACTTTGAAAAAGTGGTGATAAATGATCTCAATAAAGACCTGATTCAGCTTTATAAAACAATAAAA
>JAGHBG010000124.1 GCA_021161105.1 Thermotogaceae bacterium
AAGGAGGTGATTTTAATGCCATCATTTGAAAATGCTTTTTCCACTCTGGATTTGGGGGAAAAGATAAGTAAAGATGAACTCATAAGGGCTATAAGATTTTTCGTAGCAGCGGAGTACGAGGCGGTTCAAATGTACACTCAGATAGCAAGGTCTACAGATAACGAACTTGCAAAGGCAGTTCTTATGGATATAGCAGAGGAAGAACTTGTACATGCAGGTGAGTTCTTGAGATTATTGAAAGAACTTTCACCGGAAGATTGGAAAAAATATGAAGAAGGTTTTGAAGAAGTGGAAGAAATGATAGAAAAACTCGGAGGGAATACAGGTGAAAAAGGTATTAGATAAAGGATTCGTTGATCTGGTAAATGTTATGGGAAATGATGAAACAGTTGTAAGGTCTGCAAGGGTCTCAACAGGAAGCGGATCAAAGGGTCCAGAAAAAGACAAAAGATTGATAAATTATCTTATGCATCATCGGCATGGAACACCGTTTGAACATGTTGTTTTCACCTTTCATATAAAGTGCCCTATATTCGTTGCAAGGCAGTGGTTTCGTCATAGAATCGCTTCTTATAACGAAAAAAGTGGTAGATATTCAAAGATATCGTATGAATTTTATTTACCAGAGAAAATAAGAATTCCTCACCCTACAGATAAGCAAATGAGCATTCCAAACGATGGAAGTGTGGATGAAGAAGAGGCACTAAAAATATTTGAAGAAGTTTTTGAAAGCACCTACAGCGCTTACCAGAAGCTTCTTGATATGGGAGTAGCCAGAGAGCTTGCAAGAATAGTTCTACCACTATCGCATTATACAGAATTTTACTGGACTGTAAATATGAGAAGCCTTATGAACTTTCTTTCTTTACGTGCTGATTCACATGCTCAATGGGAGATTCAGCAGTATGCTCTTGCTATTGCAGAATATTTCAGAAAATGCTGCCCGTGGAGTTATGAGGCATTTGTGAAGTATTCCTACTTTGGAGACCTTTTAAAAATTGATGAGGAGGGATAATGTATGTTAAAAGTGGGCCACTGGAAAGATGTTGAACCCATTATATATGATGATGAAAACGCAAAAGCAGAGAAAAGAGTGTTGATAGGGAAGAAACTGGGTGCCGGGAATTATATAATGAGACTATTTACACTCCCTGTTGGTGGATATACTCCCTACCATACTCATGATTGGGAACATGAAGTTTTTGTTCTTGAAGGTAAGTTGGAACTTAAAGGCGAGGAAGAAACATATGTGTTAGAGCCAGGTTCTTTCGCTTTTGTTCCAGCAAATGAGAAGCATGGTTTTAAAAATATTGGAGATACTGAAGTGAAATTCATATGTGTAATACCAGCAAAAGGCGGAGAATAGTTTTTGCACTTTGACTTAATGTATGAAAGTGCTATAATCTCAACCAAATATATGAGAGGGGAAATTTTAGTGTTTGAAAGAATATCTTTAAGAGTCAGGCTTAGTGTAAATGTTATGAATACAACTATGAATAACGACTGGTGGTGGCATTCACCCCCGATCTGACGCGGGGTGAATGTATCCTGCCGCACAGAATCGGGGGCTCCTTAACAGTAGGAGCCCCCTTATTTTTTAATAAGGGGGGTTGTTTTATGAGAATAAGGGTAGATTTAAAAACAGAAGAACTTCCAAGAAAGTGGTACAATGTTTTGGCAGATCTTCCATTCAAACTTGATCCACCTCTTGATCCAGAAACAAACAAACCTGTGAGTTTCGAGAAATTAGCACTTATTTTTCCATCTCCTTTATTGGAACAGGAGATGAGCGACAAAAGGTATGTTGACATTCCAGAAGAGGTTTTAAAAGAGTACGCTGTATACAGGCCAACACCTTTAATAAGGGCGACATTTCTTGAGGAATACCTTCAAACTCCTGCAAGGATATATTACAAATATGAGGGTGTCAGCCCAACTGGCAGCCATAAGACAAACACTGCAATAGCGCAGGCTTATTACAACAAAATAAGCGGAACTAAAACCCTTGTTACAGAAACTGGAGCAGGTCAATGGGGAAGTGCTTTATCTTATGCTGGTTCTAAGTTTGGACTCGAAGTAAAGGTATTCATGGTCAGAATAAGCTATGAGCAAAAACCTATGAGAAAGTATATTATGAAAATGTTTGGAGGTTCCGTTACGCCAAGTCCAAGCGAAGAAACTCCATTTGGAAGGAAATTGCTAAGAGAGGATCCAGAGAATCCTGGAAGTTTAGGAATAGCAATCGGAGAAGCCTTGCAAACAGTCTTGCAAAGAAAGGATGCAAAATATGCTCTTGGAAGTGTGCTGAATCATGTGCTTTTACACCAGACCGTGATTGGCCTTGAGATAAAAAAGCAGCTACAACTCATAGGTGAAAGTCCAGATATTTTGATAGGTTGCCATGGAGGAGGTTCAAATTTTGGCGGAACAATTCTTCCATTTGTTCCAGATAAACTCGAAGGGAAAAACATTAGGTTCGTTGCGGTTGAACCTGAAAGCTGTCCATCCCTTACAAAAGGTGAATACAGGTATGACTTCGGTGATACAGCAGGTCTTACCCCACTTTTGAAGATGTATACACTTGGGAAGGATTTCATTCCACCGAAAATCCATGCAGGGGGTTTGAGATATCATGGTTCTGCACCGGTAATTGCGCGACTTGTTAAAGAAAAAATAGTTGAAGCTGTCTCTTATCCACAAGAGGAGATATTTAAATGGGCGAAGCTTTTTGCAAAGTTGGAAGGAATAATTCCCGCACCTGAGTCTGCCCATGCTATTACTCATACGGCTATGGAAGCCATAACAGCAAAAGAAGAAAAGAAAGAAAAGGTTATAGTATTTAACTTAAGCGGTCATGGTTTGCTTGATCTAACTGCGTATGCATAAATACCTCCCTCCTCTTTTGAGGAGGGTTCCTTATTCTGATGTATAATAGTGAAAATTTTTTCGGGGTGTCATACTTATGCACGTATTAAAACTTGCTAAAAACAGAAAAACGTCAGAATTTTTAAAAAGGGTAAACCAGAAAAAGCACTGATAAAAAAGGCTATAGAAGTTGCTAAGGAAGCTCCGTCGGGTATGAATGCACACCCCTGGCTTTTTGTTGTCGTGGAAAACCAGGACATTAAAGAAGGAATTCGAGAAGCCTGTGAGAAAGCGGAAAAAGCCTTTTATGAAAAGGTCTCAGGCAATCTGGGGACCTGGCTTAAAGAAAAAGGACTTTCTTATGAAAAACCTTTCCTCTCAGAAGCTCCTTATCTTATAACTGTGTTTGGAGACTCAAAGGCTCCGTTAAGGAGGGATACTCGTAGAGAAAGATAGCACAAAAGGAGACTTGAACTTCAACAGCATCCGATTAGAAATCGGCGGACCGAACAAAAAACAAAACAGGCTAACTTTGTAACAAAAGATGACATCGACCTGCCCGTTCTAAGCGTAGTTCCCATGTGGGTACTCGGAATGGGTGGTAAAAGTAAGAATCGGTAAATTTAGGGTTTAACTCAGATACAACGTGTTCTCTTTTTTAATCTCACTTTCGTTTCCAATTAAATATTCACAGATTTTTCCGTTGCCTTAAAAGGAATTTCAATTCTTTATGATACAACAGTAAGATAATAAGTATTCCTATTAATGATGCTAAAATCGTTTCAAATGTACTTCTTCTGAACGTTCCTATGAATGCAACTGATGCTATTACTATGTTACCAAAAATTATCTTGGTTAAATCATACTTTACATCATACAGTCTTTTCGAGATGATGGTTCTCATTGCAAAGAATACAATATAGGAAAGACCCGTTGATATTGCAGCTCCTTTTCCTCCAAGGATTGGTACTAAAAGAGTATTTCCTATATAATTTACCAGCGCACTTACCGATGCAATTACTATATGCCAGTATGTTTTCTTCTTAAAGTTTATTCCTAGTACAGTTGTTTCTGATATGGTGTACATTATAGGCATCAATATTAAAAAAGGAGCTATATATGATGCTTCTCTATAATTCTTTGCAAACAAAAGGAAGATGAAATCTTTAAATCCAATGACTAATAATCCAAAAATGTACATAACAAAAGATATGCTTAGAAAGGCCTTTCTATAAAAATCTTTATTTTCTGGTTGCTTGGCATATTTTTCATATGCAATTGGAATCCAAAATGTTGTAAATCCAGTCTGAATCAAATTCATTACGGATACCAATTTGAACGCAGCTGTGTACAATCCCATTTCGTTAAAAGTGGAGTAATACCTTAAAGAAATTCTATCCATAGATGTAAAAAGCCAGGTTATCAAAAATGTTGGCGTGAAAGGCAAACCATATTTGATATATATTTTTATGTTTTCTATTTTTGCCTTAGAAATTTTTCTATTTTCCTTATCAATGAAAAATCCATAAGATAGCGCTGCAGCATTTCCACCAATTTGTCCAGCTATTATTGCATAAAAATCTGCGGAAATGAATTTGGCGTACAATATAGTGA
>JAGHBG010000054.1 GCA_021161105.1 Thermotogaceae bacterium
CAGAACAATGGTAAAAACATCATACTAATTGGAGGGGCTAATGGCTCTGGTAAAACTACACTCCTTGAAGCAGTTCGGCTCTGTTTGTTTGGACGAAAAGCAATAGATCCCATGCTCTCTAACAGAGAATATGAACAGTTCATAATATCTATGAAAAATAAGAGAGCTATGAAAAAAAGAGAACGCAATTTTTTCGTTCAGCTTGATATAGACCTAGAAACAAGCCCGGGTGGTTTCCCCCTGACAATAAAAAGATCATGGGACATTAAGAAAAAGAGGGTGACAGGAAACTTCCTGTTATTACACATGGGGGAACAGCTGGAATACATACCAAAGGAGTACTGGGAAGATTACATACTTTCGCTTATTCCTCTTCATGTATCTGATTTCTTCTTCTTTGATGGAGAGAAAGTGAAGTCATTAGCTGTGGGTGATCAAGCAGACAAAATCCTCCGAGAGTCCATCAAAGATTTGGTAGGTTTAAACCTGTATGAATCTCTGTCACGCGATTTAACCGCTTTAAAGAGCAAAATAGCCAGACGGAACATTTCAAAGGAAGATATTAATAAGGAATTAAAGAAGAAAGAGAAATCTCAAGCAACATTGGAAAAGAAGCTCGATACTCTAAAAGAAAAACTGAAGAAAAACTTGAGGAAACTTGAAGAACTTGAAAAACAGAAGATACAATTAGAGAAAGAACTGAGAAAAAAAGCAGGTGCATTTGCCCGTGAGAGAGAGAAGCAAGAGAGACATCTAACAAAGAAGAAAGAGGAAATCGACAAAGTAAACGATGAAATAAAGGAGCTCTGTGGCAGCTATTTACCATTTATTATTGCAGCTCCACTCTGTAACGAACTAATACAACAGATTAAGAAAGAAAAACAAACTAAGGAGATATTGTCCACTAAAAAAGTGTGGTATGGACTTGAAGAAGATTTTATTAAACAATTCGAGAAACGGAAAAAAATTGAGAAAAATCTAGACGAGCAAGAAATGAAATTAGTGAAAAACGAGCTTAAAAATACATTTAACACCTTGCTGAAAAACATAGAAAAACAAGCTGAGCAAGAAAAAATCATCCATGATCTTTCTCCCTCTGAGGTGAATAGAATAGATACCTTTTTGTCCCAAATCGATAAAGACATTAAAACTCACTTAATTATGGTACTAAAAAAGCGTGAGAAGTGTCTCCTCGAAGCAAAGAAAATTAAAGAAAAACTAAGGCAGGTTCCTGATGAGAGTTTTGTGGGAGATTACATCAAACAACTATCAGCTATTGATACTAAAAAGGAATTATTAGCAACAGAGAACGAGCAGATAAGAAATCAAATAAACGAAGTAGGTGCTGAGCTTGCTCTAATTAAAGAAGAAATCGCTTCAGTAGAAGAAAAAATTGATGTAGCCACAGAAGACGAAGAGAAAAAGAACCTATGCGATGCAATTAATAGAGTAATCGCTGATTTCACCAAGGAAATGATCGATCATGGAACTAAGAAACTTGAAGAAATCGTCACCGAAAAATATAAAGAGTTAGCAAACAAAGATGATATGGTTGAAAAAATCCTGATAAATCCTTCTGATTTCTCTACTGAGTTAGTAGACTATAATGGTTTAACAGTCAAAAAAGAGAATATATCCGCCGGGGAAAAAGAAATCTATGCCATAGCCATCCTTTGGGGTCTAGCAAAAATATCTAACCTAAGAATACCTATGATAATTGACTCTCCACTTGCAAAACTAGATAACAGCCATGTGATGAATATCATTACAAACTTCTTCCCAAATGCTTCCAATCAAGTCATAATCTTATCTCACCATCGAGAGATAACCAAGAAAGAACTCAGCAAGTTAGAACCACACGTTTTCACTACTTATACATTAAGTAACAACTCTACAAACAAAATCCAAAGAGGGTACTTCGAAGGGAGGGAAGGATAAATGGCAAATAAACTAAAGCTCTCAACTGAACACTCAAGACAATTAGAATTCCTCTCAGGTCGCCTTGGACTAAGAAGAAACATAATATGCCGTTTAGCCATAGGCCGCTCCCTTATAGAACCTGCCTCGGTTTCCAAATATAAACCTAAAGATAGCTCTGGAACTGAGTTTAATAGATATACACTCACTGGCGATTTAGACGATATATACAAAGCCCTAATAATCCAACACGAAAAGAAAAGAATGGATGATGAGGAATTTTTTGTAAAATATCTTAGAAACCACATCGAACGAGGTATTGGGATATTGTACGAAGAATATCAGAAAATAAATTCACCAATAGATTTTATAGTTGGACTAGTTGAAGTTAATTCATTTTCATAGATTGGAGAGACGCACCAGAGAGTATAGTTCAGGACGCTCCGTCGCTTCACTTCTCGCCCTTATCGTTCGGGCCCTCTACCAGGATGGATATCCGATCCACTATGCTTCACCCCACCAAACTTCTTATGTCTAACATCTTGAATGAATATTTTTATATAAATCAAAAAATGGACCGGACGGGATTTTC
>JAGHBG010000194.1 GCA_021161105.1 Thermotogaceae bacterium
ATACAATAAAGCATTGGCAGATGACAAAAAGAGAAATGTTGCCTTTGCCCTTGTGATTTTGCAACGCAGAATGGCATCAAGTACATATGCTTTACTTAAGTCATTGGAAAGAAGGAAAGGAAAACTGGAAAGAATTGTAAAGGAAGGAGAAAAGCAAAAAGAATTATCTATTGATTTTGAATCCATAGAAGATCTCGAGGAGAGAGAGAGATGGGAAAAGGAAAAAGAATGGGAAAGCATCAGTCTTGCCAAAGATCCTGAAGAACTTAAACAGGAAATAAAAATATTAGAAATGCTTATTGAAAAAGCTGAAGAAATCATTAAAAACGAAAGTGAAGTAAAACTTAGTGAATTGAGAAAGGCGATTGAAAAAGGTTTTGAAAAAATAAATGAGATGAATGGATATCCAAAGATTTTAATCTTCACTGAGTCAAAAGATACTCTTGAATATCTTGTCGAGAAGATTAAAAGATGGGGTTACAATGTTAATTCTATCCACGGTGGCATGAATATAGATAAAAGGATTGAGGCAGAAAAGATGTTTAGAGATGAGACTAATATAATGGTTGCTACAGAAGCAGCAGGAGAAGGAATAAATCTTCAATTTTGTCATATCATGATTAACTATGATATTCCCTGGAATCCGAATCGTTTAGAGCAGAGAATGGGAAGAATTCACAGATATGGGCAACAGAAGGATGTTTACATTTTCAATCTTGTGGCAGAAGATACAAGAGAAGGAAAAGTTCTCGTAAGGCTTTTTAATAAGCTGGAAGAGATAAGGAATAAACTTGGAAGCGATAGAGTTTTTGATGTTATAGGCGATGTATTTTATGAAAAGAATCTCTATCAATTAATTCTTGATGCAGTTACAAATGCGAAAACCATGGATGAAATTCTAAAGGAGCTTGATATACAACCGGATGAAGAGTATGTCTCTAAAATTAAAGATTTTCTTGGAGAAACTCTTGCAACCCGTTTTATAGATTACAGTAAAATTAAAGAGATGGCTGAAAAAGCAAGAGAATACAGGCTTATACCAGAATATGTTGAAGAGTTTTTTAAACGAACTTTTGCAAAAGCAAAGGGGAAATTCAGAGAACTTAAAGGAGGTTTTATTGCCATAGATTCTATACCTTATGAAATAAGGAAAATCGCAGAAAGTGTAGATTTCAAAAATAGGTTTGGCTTTGTAATGCGAAGGTATGGAAAAGTAACTTTTGATAAGGATATTGCTTTCAAAACCCCTGAGGCAGAGTTCATATCTTTCGGACATCCTTTGCTGGAAGCACTTATAAAATGGGTTATTGACAATTTTGGTGAGAGTGTAAAAAAAGGTTCAATTTTTAAAGATCCATCAGGAATTTATGATGGTTATATATGGTTTTACATAGGTGAAGTAAAGGATGGCAAGGGTGAAATTGCAGGCAGAAAAATAATAGCAATATATGATAATGGAAATGGGATGATAAAAAAAATAAATCCAGGAATTTTGTGGGATTTTTCCCCCTCAGAAGAAAAAGTTGATGGTGTAGAGGTTGATGAACAAAAAATTCGTCCTTTTGTCATAGAGACTGTAGAAAAATACAAGGAAGAGATAAATGAAGAGAGAAGGAGACAGGCAAAGGTAAAGGGAAAATATGGGGTAAAATCGCTTGAATATCTCATTGGCGAGTTAGATGCTGAACTTTCTGAGCTCTATGAAAGACAAGAGAGAGAAGAAAGGGTAAACCTTCCAATAAGGAATAAAGAGGAACAGAAAAAGAGATATGAAGAGGCAAAAAGAGCATTATCTGAAGAAATAAAACAGGAACAAAGTCTATCTTTATCCATGCCGGAACTGTTAACTGTTATCCGTGTTATCCCTGAAAATAGCGAGATGGTAGAAAGTGAGGAGATTGAAAGAATAGGCATGGAAATAGCTATGGAGTACGAAATAAAACATAGAAGAGAACCGAAAGATGTTTCAAAAGAGAATCTTGGTTTTGACATACGCTCAAAGGGGAATGATGAAGTTAGATACATAGAGGTGAAGGCAAGGGCGAGTGGAGGTGAAGTGGCTCTTACACAAAATGAGTGGTTTAAAGCTAAAAGATTCAAAGAACAATATTGGCTCTACATAGTGGCAAATGCAGCAACCAACCCTGCGCTGTACATTATAAATAATCCCATAGAAACTCTTAATGCTGAAGAAAGGGTTGAAACTGTAAGATTTATTATTTCTCCAGGGGAGTGGAGAAGCAAGAAAAAGGAGGTATGGAAAAATGAAAAATAAAAGATACATAGAAGAGAGTTTCCCAGTAAAGGAAGTGAGCGAAATTTCTGCAAAAGAAAAAAATATAAGACACGGGCATATATCAACGCTTCATATATGGTGGGCTCGCCGACCTCTGGCTTCTTCAAGGACTACATCATATGCTGCTTTAATTCCATCGACGGAGAGTCCAGAAGAATGGGAGAAAAAGAGACAGTTTATAATTGAACTTTCAAAGTGGGAAAATTCTTTAAACCATCACATAATAGAGAAAGCAAGAAAAGACATTTTAGAAGCAAATAATGGTAACCCCCCAAGGGTTTTAGACCCTTTTTCTGGCGGTGGGTCTATTCCTTTAGAAGCATTTAGACTTGGTTGTGAGGCTCATGCGGTTGAATACAACCCTGTCGCAAACCTTATTCTGAAATGCACACTTGAATATCCGCAGAAGTATAGAGAATTAAAAGAAGTGAATGATGAGAAAGAGCTTTTTAATAGCAAAATAATTAGTCCTTTGCTAGAAGATGTTAAAAGATGGGGAAGTTGGGTTTTAGAGGAAGCAAAAAAGGAAATTGGAAACTTTTATCCAGAAGATAAAGATGGTTCAATTCCTGTAGGTTATATCTGGGCAAGGACTATTCCTTGTCAAAATCCTTCCTGTGGAGCAGAGATTCCATTGATAAAACAGTTTTGGCTTGCTAAAAAGAAGAATAAAAAAGTAGCTTTTTTCCCATATTTAGAGGGAAAAGAAGTAAAATTTAAGATTGTTGGTAATGGATATGAAGAGATGCCAGGGGGGTTTGATCCCTCAAAAGGGACGGTATCCCGGGCAATAGCAACTTGCCCTGTGTGTGGATATACAGTTGAGGCAAATACAACAAGAAGACTTTTTAAAGATGGGAAAGCCGGTCAAAGACTTGTTGCTGTTGTTTTGCACAAAGAAGGAATTACAGGCAAAACATATCGATTTGCAACCGAAGATGATATGAAAATATTTGAAGATGCGGAAAAATACTTTAAGGAAAAAAGGGAAAAATTAAAACAAGAGTGGGGGATTGACCCTGTGCCTGATGAAAAAATGAACGAAAATGATCCAACAACGGTTGCAGGTAGAGGGTATGGTTTCAAAAAATGGGGTGACCTTTTCAACTCCCGTCAGAAATTGGCTCTTATAACATTTACGGAAAAGGTAAGAAATGCTTACAAAAAGATGAGGGAAGAGGGTTATGACGAAGAGTATGCAAAGGCCGTTGTGAGTTATTTGGGATTAATATTAGATAAAACATCTTTTTACTGCAATAATATTGCTGCGTGGGTTCCTAGAGGAGAATATATGGGCAATGTTGCTTCTTTGCAAGCAATTTCCATGACTTTTGATTATATAGAGGTAAATATTTTTAGCAATAGTACAGGAGATATAGAGTCTGCTAAAAATTGGGTTATTCATGTGCTTGATCATTTATCAAAAATCTCAAAATCTACAATACCAAAAGTTTTACAATCTTCTGCAACATCTCTTCCCTATCCGGATAATTTTTTTGATGCAGTATTTACTGATCCGCCCTATTATGACAATGTAAATTATGCAGAACTTTCAGATTTCTTTTATGTATGGCTCAAAAGGACTTTAGGAGATCTGTATCCAGAGCTTTTTATGACTCCTCTTACTCCCAAATCAAAAGAAATTGTTTCTAATCCTGTAAGGCATGGTACAAGCGAAAATGCAAAAAAGTTTTTCGAAGAAATGCTTAAAAAATCTTTTAAAGAAATTTATAGGGTTTTAAAGCCAAACGGCATTGTAACTATAGTCTATACTCACAAATCCACCTCTGGCTGGGAAACACTCATAAATTCTTTGCTTGAGTCAGGGCTTGTTCCAACTGCTTCATGGCCTATTGATACGGAGATGAAAAATAAAGTGAAGGCAAAAGGTACAGCTTCGCTTATGTCCTCCATCTACTTTGTTTGTCGAAAATTGGCAAGAGAAGAGACAGGATGGTTAAACGAAGTAGAAGATGAGATAAAGAAATACGTTACAAAGAAACTTGATAGACTCTGGGAAGAGGGGATAAGCGGCGCAGATTACTTTATTTCAGCCATTGGTTCTGCGATAGAGGTTTTCGGTAAATACAAAAAGATAATGAACTACGAAGGCAATGAAATAACCGCTGCCAATCTTTTAGAATATGTGCGTGTGATCGTAACTAATTATGCAATAAAACAGATTTTGCACAAGTCCATTTCACTACAACTTTCTCCTCTCACACGGTTCTATGTTTTGTGGCGGTGGAGTTTAGGAGAAGCAAAGGCGCCTTTTGATGATGCAAAAAAGATGGCACAAAGTATTGGGATAAATTTGGAACAAGAGTGGAATAAAGGGTTTATAAGAAAAGATAAACAGTTTATAAAGGTTTTGGGACCAAAGGATAGAAAAATTGATGAAATGGAGAATTCCAACGAGATGATAGATGTTCTTCATTCTGCTTTGCTTCTATGGAAGAGTGGTAATAGACAGAAAATTAAAGAGATACTTGTCAAAACAGGATTTGGGAAAGATGATACTTTTTATAAGGTTGCTCAGGCAATTTCAGAGACACTTCTTCCTGATAGTGGAGAAAAAAAACTGCTTGATGGTTTTTTAAGCGGAAAAGATAAATTAATAGAGGATATTAGTAAAGATATGGGGAAACAAAGGAGGTTGTTTAAATGAAGGCATTTACTCAAATAGCAAAACCACACGATGATATTCTTGAAGGTCGTCTTACGATGGATGTTTTTGCAGCAGACCTCTGGCAGGTGGTAAATGAAAGAGCTCCGATGGATTATCAGGATAAAGATTTATTCTTCAGAAAAACCTATCCAACAAAAGGAATGAAAAATATTCTTGAAATAGCGAAAAACCGGCTTGAAGGGAAGAATGGTGATTCAGTTATTCAACTTCAAACCCCATTTGGTGGAGGTAAAACCCATACATTAATTGCTCTTTATCACAAAGCAAAGGAATGGAATATAAATGTTGTGGTTTTTGATGGAACAGCATTAAGCCCAGGAGAAGTAAAGCCGTGGGAAGAACTTGAGAGGCAGTTAACCGGTAAGATTGAAATTACGAAGGGAGTTATATCACCCGGCAAAGGGAAACTCATTGACTTAATTTCAAAGAACTCGCCTGTGCTTATTCTGATGGACGAAGTCCTTGTATATACCACAAAAGCAGCAGGTATAAAAGTTGGAGATTCAAATCTTGCATCCCAAACGCTTGCTTTTATGCAGGAAATCACAGGAGCTGTTTCCGCTGTTGAAAATGCTCTTCTTGTTATCACGCTACCCTCAAGTGTTTTAGAACACTATGATGAAAACGCAGAAAAACTCTTTCAACAACTTCACAAAATAACTGGAAGAATGGAGAAAATCTATACCCCAGTAGAGGAGGACGAGATTGAGCATGTAATAAGAAAGAGACTTTTTCAAGGAATAGATAAAAGCAAAGCCAGGGAAGTGGTAAATGAATTTGTTGAATATGCGAAAAACGAAAGGCTTATTTCAGGCGATGAGGTAGGGAAATATAGGGAGAAATTTTTAAGGAGTTATCCATTTAAGCCTGAGGTGATTGATGTTTTGTACAAAAGATGGGGTTCTTTCCCAACTTTTCAGAGAACGAGGGGAGTTTTGAGATTGCTCTCCCTTTTGGTTCATGACCTTATAGATAAAAATATCCCATTTATCCGTCTTGGGGACTTCAATCTTAATAATGATGAGATAAAAAGAGAACTCATAAAACACATAGGACAAGAATGGGACAGCATCATAGCTCAGGATATAACTTCAAATGATTCTGGGGCTAATAAAATTGATGAAAACCTTGGTATCTCTTACAGACTGTACAAACTCGGGACTGTTATAAGCACAACAATTTTTATGCTATCTTTCTCAGGTAGAGGCGAAAGAGAAAGTAGTAGTATAAAAGAAATTAAGTTCACTTCATCACATCCTGATTTTTCTAGCACCGTGATAGATACAGCTATAAGCCAATTAAAGGAACGTTTATTTTATATATCAGATGAAGGGCTTTTCTTTACGAATCAGCCTAACTTGAATAGGATCTTGCTAATGAGAGAGGAAAATATAACACAAGATGCAATAATTGAAGAAGAAAAAAGTTTAATTGAAAGTAAAGTTTCTAAATCAAATTTCTCAATTTATATTTGGCCTAAATATCATAAGGATATTCCAGACACAAGAGAGTTAAAACTGGTTATTTTGAAGAATACAGAACCATATAAGGATTTCCTTGAAAAACATGGGGAGAATCCCAGAGTATATCGCAATACTTTAATATTTATCTGTGTAGATGGAAATCAGAAAGAAAGATTTTATGAGTTTATAAAAAAGATTCTTGCATTGAAATCTATTGAAGGAAATAAAAGCTTGAATCTGACTGACAATCAGAAGAAAGATATAAAAAGCAAAATAAGGTCGTATGAACAAAGAACTTATGAGGAGTTAAGGAAATATTATCGTAAGGTATTTGTTCCAGCAAGAAGAAATTTCAAAGAGATAGACCTTGGAGTTCCTACATTTGGAGAATCGTTTATTGATTCTGAGATATACAACAGATTGAGAAGTGATGGTGAAATTCTTGAAAGACTTTCTCCAAAGGTGATCAAGGAAAAATATCTATCTAATAAAGATTATGTTGAAACCAAGAAGTTACTGGAAGCTTTCTTGAAAACGCCAGGGGAGATGAGAATATTATCTTTAGATGCTTTTAAATACAGTATAAAGGAAGGTGTTGAAAAAGGTATTTTTGGGCTTGGATACCTTGAAGACGGGAGCCCAAAGTGTAATACTTTCAAAAGAAGTGTTCACCAAATGGGCGGGTCTATATATCCAGAGCTTTTAGATAATGAAATTATTATGAAATCTGAATTATGTGTAAAAGATATGCCAGAAGCAAAGGAAGGGATTGTCGATATATCTTCACAGGGGCCGATTGAAGAAACTTTAAAGACGAAAGAAGAAAAAGCTGCTTTTATAGAATACGGAAGAATAAATCTTAAATTAAATGTTCCCAAAGGTCAAATGTCTAATATCGTAAGAATTGTAAACTACTTGAATGAATCATTTAACGAATGTAAAGTAAAAGTTGAGATAACTGCAAAAGACGGAAAAATCAAAGTTGCTGATTACGAAAACAAGATAGAAGAAACTCTAAAACAGGCTAATATTCTCGTTGAGGAAGAATATAAAGAATAAAATTACTGCTTTGCTAAATAAAGGACATACAGATAATTTTTGCTTTTCGACTCTCTTGCAGAGCCAAAATCCCGCAAAGTGGAATTTCAAATATCCCCGAAGGGTTAGTTAAGGGTGCGAGGTATAGATATACTTGGTACCTGTTTTGGAATTCGACTTATTTTAGCAATGAGACCCTGAAAAAGTTCAGGGTGACAGGAGATCTGTGCATACTGATCATTTGCCGGGTCATTCCGGACTTGATCC
>JAGHBG010000035.1 GCA_021161105.1 Thermotogaceae bacterium
CTTAAACCTGGCGATAAAAAGAGAATTTACATAACTCTTTCAGATAAAATAAAAGATATAGCAACAAACATCCCACAAGAATTAGTAGTTGGAGATGAGATTGATTTAAAAGTTACAGCCATTGGATACCACTCAAGCAAAGCGTTAGATAATAGTGAATACTCTCTGGAAATTTCAAATAAAAATGTCCTTGAATATCGCAGTGGGAAACTGATTGCTAAAAATCCAGGAACCGCTATCGTTAATGTCAAATACCAAAATAAAGTAAGCGTAAGGCAGGTTGTTAATGTTTACTATACACTGCTACAAATTTCAAGTACACCATCAGACGCAGATATATACATAGATGGAGATTACATAGGTAAAACTCCAGAAATAGTACCTGTGAAGGAACTAAAGTATAGCGTTTCCATAAGATTATCTAAAACCGGATACGATGATGTCCAAAGAACTGTTTACTTGACAAAGGGAGATCGCAAAACTATCAATCTCAGCCTTGCTCCAAAACCCCATGCTCTGTACTTGCACATGCCAGACGAGCTGAAACTGGGAAACAGTTTGAGCAGGTCCAATATAAGAATAGAAATGGAATATGAAAATGGCAGCAAAAAATACCTCAGTTTTGGTGATGTGAATATAAAGGTTTCCGGTTCACTCAGCTTGCATTCAGGAAGAATTTATGCCAAAGAAGTTGGCAAAGGATACGTTACCGTTTCTTATAAAGGCTTATCTACAACAAAAACAGTTTATGTTTACAAACCTATCAAAATCATAAGTGATCCACCAGGCGTTGAGGTTTATACTCCATATGATGGATATACTCTTATTTCTATACACGAAGGGAAATACCTTGGAAAAACTCCTCTAACTTTGAAGCTTTTGAAAACATCCCAGAAAATTATCCTTAAAAAAGAACCTTATGTATCTAAGACAATATACGTTTATCCAAACCAATCCGAAGTTCATGCTGTTCTATCCCTTCCCTTAGAAAATAAGGTAAAACCATTACTTGATAAGGGTAAAATAAGCGAAATAGCAAAACTCATCAAAAATACGCCAGGATATACTATAAATGAAACAGAAGAAAAGAACATCATAAATGCAGTAAAAGATTTTGATGAATCAAAAGTAAATAGAGTTTCATGCAAAACTACAGGAGGCAAGCTGTTCAAAGAATATGCTTTAAGATATATTAGACAATTGAAGAGTTCTATAGAATCTATGAACACGAAAAAAACCGCAGAACTCTTGCAAGGATTGCGTCCAAATGTAGCAAAAGAGCTTTTAAGGAAAGAAAAACCATGGGCATGGGCATTTAAAAAAGCCTTTGAAGAAGACTACACGAGGTATAATTATAATCACGAATTCTATCCTTATCTAAAAGGATTATCTGCTCTTCTTTCAAATAACGGGAAGCTTCAGGGAGCATACTTGAAAAAAGGCCCCATCCTTCCAGAACCTTTCGGCTTTGGTACCAGATTTTTTGATGTTTTCATCTCTGATAGTCCCCCACCATACTTTGTAGATTCCACACTGCTTGGTGGAGGCCATTATGAAGAAAAGAGAGGCACCATTTACATCAGACAAACATATTCCTCTGACTATAATAAACTTTTTGTGTTTGATATTGCGTACCTGAGATTCCTTAAACTTAACGGTGCCCCCTTCTACATTGATATTCGCACCGGTCTTGGGGAAATTTTGGGAATTTCTCCAGAGAATGTTATAATGGGCGGTTATTTGCCAGTAGAATTAAGTATAGTTAAACCCATAACTTCCAATAAAGAAGACCCTCTACCGTTTATCTCAGTCGTCTTTCGAGCAGGCACTCAGTTGATACCTTTAGAAAATTCAAAAACTTTCTTCAAATTGGAAACAGGAGTTTCCATATTTGGTTTTAGTATTAATTTTGGTAGAGCATACCTTCCTGATGATACACGAGACTATATGTATTTTGGACTTTTCGATGTTGCAGTTGAAAAAATAGGATTATGGGCCGCTGAAGTGAAATAAACCCACCGCAATATATTTTATAACTAATTACCATTTGTGTAGCTATGCATCGGTGGTGCTTTAAATATATTGATTTCAAAAATTCCAAATCCTTGTATTTTATTTTCAGCATCCACCATATTTATTTGTTTCTGCATGCCTCCCTGAATAAAGATGCTTTTTCATTCGGCTTTTCAGCTTTTTGAAAGAGTGTAATTTCTCTTAAGCTGAAATTTTTTGTTTCACAGCAATTGGGTGTAAACTTCTTATTAGAAAGGGGGTGTAGATGAAATGAAAGTAGCTGCTGCTTTAATGTTGATTTTTTCAACCATAATGTTTCCAGGATATTTCACATACTCTGTTGGCGTAGCGGTTACAGGAGTAGTGCTTCCATATCTGGGGGTATATTACAACATGGACAATTTTCAGCTTGCAGGATCACTGAGATTTATATGTGGCCCCAACGAGGAAAATCCTGATGAGTGGAACTTTCTATTTTCTGCAGAACTTGGCGGGGGATATTACATAACAGAGCAGCTTTATTTTGGTGCAAACTTCAGTATGCTTGTTGTAACCCCGTACCAATACGAGCAACTATACATGGCAGGAGTAGAAGCAAAATACGGAATTCCTCTGAATAAAGGAAGAATAAATCTTTCATTAGAAGGCAATATAATTCTCCCAATAAGTGCAGGAAAAAGAGCCTGGGAAGAAGGAAGAAATATGAACCCCTGGATACCCGTACCATTATTAAAAGGCGAATACGAATTTTGAGTCTTTTAAAAGAAAAATATCCCCGCACCTTTTGCTTTCGGAGGTGTTTTTAAATACATCTTATTCATCGAAGACTTTATAAATTCCACCTGCTTAATCAAGGCCTTACATTGTTTTCTAAGCTCATTAAACTTTTTCCATTGGTACACTAAAGATTGCATCAACTTTAGATGAAATTCTTTGATCATTTCTTAGCACAATTGTTTACTCTTTTACTTTAAAACGAATTCGCTTATAATCTTACCAAGCTCGATTATGTTATACTCTGCTTTTATTTCAAATCTTACTTTTCCCACAGCTGATATAAATATATCAAGTTCTGTATCTATATCAAATGTTCCTGCACTTTCTATAGAAAAAGTTTGAATTCTACTATAAGGAATAGATGTAAAATCAACTTTCTTCCCAGTTAGTCCCTGAACATTAACTGCTATTATTCTTTTGTTGGTAAAAACCAACTGATCTCTTACGGTTTTAAATGCTGATACTATTCTCTCATCATCAATTAAAAGTTTCCTAACCCCTCCATGCACCTCTTCCTCTGGAATGGGTTTAAGCTTAAAAAGCATTCCATTTTTGAAATCAATCATGAACTCTGCACCTCCTAATTAGAATATACACTTTTAAATCCATTTGATATGTTAACATCCGAATAAATTCTTCAACAACTCATTTACTAATTGCCTGGTGATATCTTTCTGTATATTTTAGCGTACGATATTTTAACAAAATTCATTTTCAAAACAAAAAACCGCCCGTAGCGGGCGGCCTGAATTTCAGATATACCATTCTGACAGCATCAATGCCTTTTGACCCATTTTATAACAATTGGAGCAGCTATGTAGAGTGAGGAATAAGTTCCTACAATAGTTCCGATTGTCATTCCAAAAGCAAAGGATTTAATTGCCTTCTCAGCAAAGAGAAGGAGGAGGAACACAACAAGGAATGTTGTGAAGGATGTGTTCAAGGATCTTACAATAACCTCATTAACGCTCTTGTTTACCAGCCTTTCCACATCCATCTGTCTGTACCTTCTCATGTTTTCCCTTATCCTGTCGTAGACAACTATTGTGTCGTTAAGTGAGTAACCTATGAGGGTCAATATAGCTGCAACTGCTGGTACATTCATTTCAAAGTTGAACATGGATATGAAGCCAAGCGTTATCAAAACATCGTGTACAAGAGCAATGATAGCTCCAACACCAAATATAAAACTGAACCTGAAGGTTATATAAAGTAGTATGGCAATTATGGCAACGACAACAGCAGTGTAGGTTCCTCTCCTTATTTCTTCCGCTGCACTACCGCTAACTTCACTGAAGGAAACAACCTCTGCTTCAACCCCTGCTTTTTCTTTCAAAGCTTTCACAACTTTAGATGTTATGTAACCTTTTTCGCTTTTCACAACATAGGAACCAATCATTCTGGCTATCTCCTGTATTTTCTCATCATCACTCTTGAGATCTTTTACCTTTGAAACAATTTCTTTTGCAAGTTCTTTTGCGTTATCTGGTGCCACCGTTCCTAGCATATTTGATATTATTTTTTCCCAATTATCTTGCGAGTTTTCTTTCATAGAATCAACTATCTTTTTTGCAAAGCTCTCAGGAGTTTCAACTATGTAAGTTTTTCCAACGATGACAGAAAATCTGGATTCATTGGGATTTTCGCCAGCAGTTCGTATCCTTGCAACCCTGACATTTTCAAACTCAGGCGATATATCTCTTAAAGCTTCTCTTATATCAGCTTCTTTTACATCAGAGCTATGAACAAGAACTGTTATTTCGGAACCTCCGGTGAATTCAACACCAAAGTTAAAACCCTTTGTAAGCATTAAAATTATGGAAATTGCTATAAGTATTAAGGATAAAGAGATAAAAATATGTCTTTTTCCTACAAAATCAAGTTCTCGTTTCATTTGCCGGCACCCCCTTCGGCTTTTCTGAGTCTAATTGCTCCAGACATTGCTTCAAGAAGCAGACGTGTGAATAC
>JAGHBG010000172.1 GCA_021161105.1 Thermotogaceae bacterium
GGTTTAAGTTATGGAGATAATCCAGATGATCCTTCAGGAAAAGTATGGCTCAGGGATGGAAGAACAGGAGAATATTTTGACCATCCTGTTGTCGTTGGGTGGATGTATGTTATGAAGCTTGTTCACATCGCAAAAGATAAAATCCACGCCAGATCAACTGGTCCATACTCTCTAATTCACCAGCAACCACTTGGTGGAAAAAGCCACTTTGGTGGTCAAAGATTAGGAGAAATGGAAGTCTGGGCCCTTGAAGCTTATGGAGCAGCCCACACTCTGGCAGAAATGCTTACCATAAAAAGCGATGATTTAAAGGGCAGAACTGAGGCGTACAAAGCTATTTTGAAAGGGAAAGATATACCCGAACCAGGAATACCCGAATCCTTTAGAGTTTTGATAAAGGAACTTAAAGGTCTTGCACTTGATGTAAGGCTTTATGATGAGGAAGGAAACGAAATCAACATAGATAAGTATTAATGGTCCCGAGGAGGGATAGGATGCCTGTTGGAGCTTTTAAAAGAAGGATTTCTTATGCAAAGATCGGTATGGCTTCTCCAGAGGTTATAAGAAGCTGGTCTTCTGGAGAGGTCAAAAAACCCGAAACAATCAACTACAGAACCTTCAAACCAGAAAGAGACGGACTCTTCTGTGAAAGAATTTTTGGTCCTGTAAAGGATTACGAATGTGCTTGTGGAAAGTACAAGGGTAAGAAATATGAAGGAGTTGTGTGTGAAAGATGTGGAGTTAGAGTGGAGTCAAGAGAAGCACGAAGAAAAAGGATGGGGCATATTGAGCTTGCAGCTCCAGTAGTTCACGTATGGTACCTTGAAGGTTCTCCAAGTTATCTCTCAATACTTCTTAACATGCCCCTTCAGGATCTCGAAAATATTGTTTACTATGGATCAAGAAGAGTTATCGAAAGAGTATTTATAGTGACAGACCCAAAAGACAGTCCTTTCAGTAAGGGTTCAGTATTCTACGAGAGCGAGTACCTTATATATAACAAAAAATGGAATATAGAAGTTGAGCAGGCTTTCATAGTAAGAAATCCTAAATCTCCCGTCGTTACCGGTGTAGATGGCATCATATCTTTGAAAACTGAAATAAGCCCAACTGGAAGAGAGATAACATGGATAATAGTTAAGAATGTAAGCAGAAAAGAGATAAGACTCCATCCTGGAATGATAGTTGTTGTAAAAGATGGCCAGGAAGTACAAGAAGGACAAGAGGTAGTTCCTGAGATGGAAATAGAACCAATATATGCTCCATTTGATGGAAAAGTCGAAATAGATGATCTGGCAGGCACTATAACGGTGAAGCCACTAAAGACAGAAAAAGAGTCTCCTGTAGTTTACACAGTTCCCTACGGATCAAAAGTTCTCGTTAAAAATGGTTCCAAAGTAAAAGCGGGAGACCAGCTCACTACTCATACTGTTCTCAATGCTGTTACAGCTCCGATTTCTGGAAAGATAGCTTTCGGAAAAGACCTCAATTTAAGGCCTCTTGAAGATGGTAATTTTGAAGTTTTAACTGATGGAAGCCTTTATATAGAAAATGTTATAGAAGAAAAGAAGTACCCCGTATTCGAAGGAGCTTTCGTCTATGTAAATGATGGTGATAGAGTGAAAGCTGGAGATCACTTAGCAGACAGATTCTTATTTGAAGATGAACTTCTTTCCAGTAGTGAGTTTAAGATATTTGAGGAATATTATCCAACCCAGTTTGAGATAGAGGAAAGAACTGGAAATGATAGAGCAGTTGTTATGATAGTTAATATTGACGAAGAAGTATCTAGGGAAACAAAACTAAAAGTTGGAGACATTATAACCATTGCGGAATTCGAAGCTTATGAAACTATATATCCTGGAAAGATTGAAGCTGATCAGGGTGCAAGTGCAATTAAAAAGCTCCTGCAGAGGTTAGACCTCGAAAAGCTAAAGACGGAACTCGAAGGAGAGTTAAAAAAACTACCCAGAACCAGTGGAAAAGCTCTTAAGATAAGAAAAAGACTCAAAATAGTTAAAGACTTTTTAAAAAGTGGTAACAAACCCGAATGGATGATTCTTGAAGTTCTTCCAGTAATACCTCCAGAGCTCAGACCCATGATCCAGATAGAAGGCGGAAGGTTTGCAACTACAGATCTCAATGAACTTTATAGAAGGGTTATTAACAGAAACAACAGACTTAAAAGACTCATGGACATGGGATCTCCTGAAATAATCTTGAGAAACGAAAAAAGAATGCTTCAGGAAGCGGTTGATAATCTAATATACAACAGAGCCGACTCGGAAAGTAGTAAAGCAAGAAGAACAGCAGTCAGAGATAGAAATGGCAGACCCCTTAAATCCCTTACAGATTTACTGAAAGGGAAAAAAGGCAGATTCAGAAGGCACCTGCTTGGAAAGAGAGTAGACTATTCTGGAAGAGCTGTGATTGTCGTTGGTCCAGAACTTAAAATCCATCAATGTGGTATCCCAAAAAAAATGGCCATGGAACTTTTCAAACCTTTTGTTCTTGCCAAACTCCTTGGTGAAGGGGAAAGTTCGAAGGCTTTAAGAAAGGTTAAAAAGGCAATGATAGAAAAGGAAATGCCAGAAGCCTGGGAAGTACTTGAAGAAGTGATAAAAGGTAAAGTCGTTCTTCTCAACAGAGCTCCTACTCTTCACAGAATGTCAATTCAAGCTTTTGAACCAAAACTTGTTGAAGGAAATGCAATAAGACTTCACCCTGTTGTTTGTCCACCTTTCAACGCAGACTTTGACGGAGACCAGATGGCTGTTCATGTTCCATTATCCTTCGCAGCACAAGCTGAATCCAAACTTTTGATGCTCTCAAGATACAACATAATATCTCCAGCTCATGGGAAACCCATTTCACTTCCATCTCAGGATATAATCATCGGTTTATACTACCTTACCAGTGTCAGCAAAGATTATGACAATATACCAAAAGAAAAGATAAAATGGAAATTCTCATCTGAAAACGAAGCTATGCTTGCCTACTTCTTCAAATTCATCGGTCTTCACGATCCTATTCTCATAAAAGTTGATGGAAAAGTAATAAAGACAACACTTGGAAGAATTATATTCAATAGTGTTCTTCCAAAGGACCTTAGAAACTATAACATGGTCTTTAATAAGAAAAAGGTAAACAAGTTAGTTTACGAGACATTCAAAAGACATGGAATTGACGCAGCCGCAGACCTTCTGGATGCTATAAAAGGGCTTGGATTCCACTATGCTACAATATCAGGACTTACATTCTCCCTCAAAGATCTTATTGTTGATCCAGAAAGAGACAGGCTTCTTGAGGAAGCATGGAAAAAAGTTGAAACTATAGAAGATTACTATAAACAAGGTTTCCTGACAGAGGATCGAAGAAAGAGTGAAATAATAAAGATATGGGTTGATGTTACAGAAAAGATCAAAAAAGTTACACAGGAAGCTCTTTCAAGAGATCCATTCAACCCGATATTCATGATGGTAAATTCTGGTGCAAGAGGAAATATTGACCAGGTCAAGCAACTTGCTGGTATAAGAGGACTGATGCTTAAAGCTTACGATCCAAGATCAAGGGAAATCAAAGCAAAAATATTCAGAGGTCAATCTGTTTATGAAGCAGTTACATTCGAATATCCAGTTGATAGAAACTTAAGAGAAGGTGTCAATATATTCCAGTTTTTCATATCAACCTACGGTGCACGAAAAGGACAGGTTGATACCGCAATGAACACATCATTCTCCGGATATCTCACAAGAAGACTTGTTGATGTGGCGCAATCTGTGACAGTCACGATACCGGATTGTGGCACCAATAACGGAATCAGGGCAATGAAGCTTATAAAAGATGGTTCAGTTATAGAAGAGCTCCGTGATTTCCTTTTCGGTAGGGTTCTTGCAAAAGATGTATTGGACCCAGAAACTAAAGAAGTTCTTAAAAATCCTGATACTGGTAAGGAATATTCAAGAAATGCCATGCTCACCGATGACGATGCAGAATTTTTAGCTGAATTTAAGAAAAATGTCCCTGTAACCAAAGAAATAGAGTGGGATCTTTCTGGTGAGCTTGGACTTCCAAAACATTATGCAGTCCTTGCAGAAGAAGTTGAGAAAGAAACGGAAGGCGAATTCTACATGGTGGGTGAAGAGGTAACATGGGATGTAATAAAAGCTGCAAGATCAAAAGGTAAATCTTCTATAAAAATAAAGATATATCCTGTTGTTGGCACAGTTTATGCACTTGAAGAACCTCTCTGGGATAAGAAGCATGAAAAACAGCTTCTTGTCTTCCAGGAGGTTATAAGCCCAGAAGCAGCAAAGTTAGTTGAAGAAGATGGCATAAGCGAAATTACAGTACGACCAGATATAATAGTGAGATCGCCGCTTACATGTGAAGCAGAACAGGGCGTATGTGCAGCCTGCTATGGAATGGATCTCTCCAACCATAAGATAGTTAATGTTGGAGAATCTGTTGGAATAGTTGCAGCACAATCAATAGGAGAACCTGGAACACAGCTCACTATGAGAACATTCCATGTAGGTGGAATAGTTGGTGCCAGTGATATCGTCAGCGGTCTCACAACAGTTGAAAAAACCTTCGAGCCTTATGCATTTTTAAGAGATGAGAAAAGTGCCACAAAGAAAGGTATAAGGAAATACTACGGTGCTGAAGCTGCAATCTGTGAAGTCGAAGGCTTTGTCAAAGACATAAGAAAAGGTGAAAAAGAGAACCTTACCATATACATAGAAGATTACGAAGGTGGAATCCACGCTTATGAAGTTTCAAAGAGGGCAAAACCACGTGTGGAAATAGGTCAAAAAGTCTTCCCGGGTAATCTTCTAACTACAGGTGCTATTGTATGGTGGAAATTGCTAAAACTTGAAGGAGAAAGAGGAATACTAACAGCCACAAACTTGCTCAAAATAATAAAGAGCGCCTATAAACAACAAGGTGTTGATATCCACGATAAGCATTTTGAAATAATTTTCAAGCAAATGCTTTCGATGGCTGAAGTAATCGATCCTGGAGATACTGACTACTTACCAGAGCAACTTCTCCCACTTGTTGAATTGAAAAAAGTCAACGAAGAAATTTATAAAAAGAACGCTGAGGTTGAATTCAACAAGAAGAGAGTAATAGGAAAGATATTGGCGGAAAGAATAATGTATGAGGACGAAAATGAGGTTAAGGTTTTAGCGGAAGAAGGTGAAGAAATTACAGAAGAACTCCTTGAAAAGATTATTAAAAATGGAATAAAGGAAATTTCAGTTGTTGTTAACGACGCACTTAAAGAAGGCATCGAAACAGTTCAGATAGCTATGAAGGATCCCGTAAAATACAGAAGAAAACTTTTATCCCTTAAGAAAGCAGCACTTAACTACACAGGATGGCTCTCAGCTGCGGCATTTGAGGAAACAGCATGGGTTCTAACAGCTGCAGCGATAGAAGGAAAGATTGATACACTGAAAGGGCTGAAAGAAAATGTGATAGTTGGACAACTCATACCAGCAGGAACAGGACTTGACGCCTTTACAAACATTCAAATAACAGAAACTCCAAGAGAAGCAGAAAAAGAGGAACTGGCCTGATAAAGGCATGATTTTTAAAAAGCAAAAGCCCCCTCATGGGGGCTTTTTTATGGAATGTAACGAGTATAGCATATTGTTTTGTCTTTTTGTCTTTTCCTTATCCCTTTTTACACACTTTATCGTAGAGTCCCAGATAGCTTCATCTTCATATTCCCAAACAAC
>JAGHBG010000044.1 GCA_021161105.1 Thermotogaceae bacterium
ATATTACATATATATCTCTTTTTGAGAATATTTTCAACAACAAATCCCCCCTATCCTAAGGTATACTATCATAATAGGTAAAAGAAGAAAGAGGGGTGATGATATGTCAAGAGAAGAGGAACTTTTAAAGAAAATAAAAGAATTAGAAGATAAACTTAAAAGTTGCAGGGCGAGAGAGAAAGAGGTAGAGCTGTTGCTTCAGGAGTATAGTGATATTGTAAAAAGACAGTTCGAGATGTTTGATAATTTTGTGAAGGATATTGGAACGAAAAGAATAATAGATCCTCTTACAAGGGTATATACAAAGGAACATATAATGAAGCTCATAACTTACTACCACAGTAAAGCTTTTGAGGAAAACTGTGGATATGCGGTAATTGCTGTTAGAATAGTAAATTTGGATGATATGATGCCGCTTGAGAGGGAAAGTCAGTTAGTTCTTTTAGGAAAGGTTATTAGAGACTCTGTAAGGGTACCGCTCGATAGTATAGGAAGATATTCTGACGATACTTTTATGATTCTACTTACAGATGTGAAAAAAGAGATTGCGAAGAAGGTTCTTGAAAGAATTAAAGATGCAATAAATTTGAATATGGGTGACGATGTGAAGATTAAAACAAGTTTGAGAGCTTATCCCGAAGATGGTCTTAATCTTGAAGAAAATTTGAAACAAATAGTGAAAGAGGTGAAATAAAGTGGGTTACTTTAGAGTGAATGGGCCTGTAAGGTTAGCAGGTAAAGTTAAGGTATCCGGTTCAAAAAATGCTTCTTTACCAATAATTGCTGCTTCTCTGATATCTTTAGATGAAGTTGTGCTAAAAAATGTTCCTGTTCTTTTAGATATCAGGACAATGATAGATATATTAGAGGCTATAAATTTTGATGTTGAGTTCTTAAATGGAATAGTTCATATAAAACCAGACTTTAACGATGTTAACACGAATGTTCCTTATGAACTTGTCAGAAAAATGCGGGCTTCGTTTAATGTTTTAGGCCCATTGGCTGCCAGATATGGAAAGGCAAGGGTTGCACTTCCTGGAGGGTGTTCTATTGGAGTAAGGCCCGTTAACTTTCATATAGATGGTTTAGAAAGATTAGGATTTGAGGTAAATATAGAACATGGATTCGTTGATGCAAAACTAATAAAACCAAGTAGTGCAAAGATAATTCTTCCAAAACCGAGTGTAGGAGCAACAGAACACCTTATGACAACAGCAGCTGCTTTGGAGGGAATAGAAGTGATAATAGAAAACGCTGCTATGGAACCGGAGATAGTGGATTTACAAGAGTTTTTGAAAAAGTTAGGTGTAGAGATTGAAGGAGCAGGTACGGGCAGAATAATGGTAAAAGGAGGAGTTAAGAATAAAAAAGTAACTCATGAAGTAATACCGGATAGAATAGAGGCAGGAACATATGTTATTGCCATAGCGGCAACTGGTGGAGAAGGTGTAGTTGAGAATCTTAATTCCGAGCATTTGAATTCTCTTTGGGAAGTTTTGGAAAAGATAGGTGTTATTCTTAAAGTAGAAAAGGACAAAGTTTATGTAAAGATGGAAGGAAGGCCTAAACCAGTTGACATAAATGTATCCCCCTACCCTGGTTTCCCCACTGATCTTCAACCACAAATAATGACTTTTTTGACAGTAGCAAATGGGACATCTTACATTAAGGAAAATGTGTTTCAAACTAGATTTCTGCACGTTGATGAATTGAAGAGAATGGGAGCGGATATAGAAATAACCGATGGAACAGCAATAATAAAGGGGGTTGAAGGTTTATCTGGCGCTCCAGTTAATGGCACAGATTTGCGGGCAACTGCGGCTCTTTTAATAGCTGCCTTCATAGCAAATGGTCAAAGCGAGATACATCATGTGGAACATATATTTAGAGGGTATGAAAATGTCTGCGAAAAATTTAGAAAGCTCGGAGGAAATATAGAATACATTGGAGTGAAAGAATATATTGAATGAAAAATTGCTTCTTGCAAAAACTGGTGAGATTTATAAGAGGTATCATCCGCTCTATGAGCAAATGACTTCTTGTAGCATATGCCCGAGGAAATGTGGCATTAACCGTTACAAGTATAAAGGTGTATGTGGAGCAAATTACAGAATAAGAATTGCAAATGCATTGCTTCATTTTGGTGAAGAACCACCAATTGTTGGTAATAGTGGCTCTGGTGTAATATTCTTTTCTGGCTGTCCTATGAAGTGCATCTATTGCCAAAATATGGGGTTCTCCCAAAAAGGAATAGGTGTTGAGTTAACAGAAAAAGAGCTTGCTTTTGTAATGTTGGAGCTTCAAAGAGCAGGGGCTGAGAATATCAACTTGGTTACTGCTTCACATTACACTCCTCAAGTTCTTGAATCACTGGAAAAGGCAATACTTAAAGGGCTATCTCTTCCTATAGTTTGGAACACCTCAAGTTATGAGAATGTTGAAATGTTAAAACTTCTTGATGGAATAGTAGATATTTATCTTGCAGATATAAGATATGTGGAGGATGATGCGGGACTTAAATACTCGAAAGTTCCAGATTATTGGACAGTGGCAAAAAACGCGTTAAAGGAAATGTATAGTCAAGTAGGAGCATTTGATGGGAAAAAAGGTCTAATAATGAGAATTCTTGTTTTTCCCTCTAATATAACAAACCATAAAAAAGCTCTTGATTTTATAGTTACAGAGCTCTCTCCAGAAGTTCCTGTCTCCATAATGCGTCAATATATGCCGGTGTTTGGAGCGAAAAATGATCCGCTAATTGGCAGGAAAGTTATGGATAGAGAGTACAAAGAAATAGTTGATTATGCAGAAAAGCTAGGTATAAACGGTTGGATCCAATTAGACGAAAAACAAGTTGTGCCTACCAAATCCGTTAAAACCATATATCAATTTCTGAGAAGGAAAGTCAAATGACTTTGAGCTTACCTCCTTTAGTTTCGCTAGACTTGCGTAAATTAGTAATTTTTAATATAGTCTACTTTAAATATAAAAAACTTAAGGTAAAACGTTTCAAATATGTTGAGTGTAGGTGCATGATCAGGCGGTTGAGCTCCACGCTGCAAAATTTGCAAGTTCTTCTTTGTATCAGAAGCAGCATCGTATAAAACAACCAGGAAATCCTGTTCTGTGACAACTCTACTACATGATGCGGTTATAAGGATTCCAGCCTCTTTTAAGAGTTTCATGGCTCTTAAGTTAATTTCTTTGTATCCACGATAAGCCTTCTTTATATCATCGTAGGATTTTGCAAAAGCGGGAGGGTCAAGTATTACTACATCAAAAAGATTTTCTCCCTCTTTTTGTAGCTTCCTTAAAAAATCAAAAGCATTTGCATTTATTAACTCGTATTTTCTTTTAAAACCATTCTTTTTTAATGTAATGTCCGCGATTTCAAGAGCTCTTTTTGAATAATCCACAAGTATAGTGTGTTTTGCACCGTATTTAAGGGCGTGAACGGAAAAGTTCCCTGTGTAAGAAAAGACGTCAAGGATTTCTTTATTCTCTGCAAAATCCTTAATAAGTTGCACATTCTCTCTTTGATCCAAAAAAAAGCCGGTTTTCTGTCCCAGAGTATCTGCATAAAAAGTTAGTCCATTCATTTTAAACTCAATAAGCTCCGGACCATTTTTGTATATCCAACCCCTGAACACTTTGAGACCTTCTCTTTCCCTTGCAGCGTAGTCTGACTTTTCATAAATTCCTTTAGGAGATAAAACTTCAACAAGTGCATCTATTATGTATTTTTTCAACTTTTCCATTCCCAGCGAACCTATTTGAACTATCAAATAATTGCCGAATTTATCTACAATAAGTCCTGGAAGACCATCTGATTCGCTAAAGACTACCCTGAACCCCTCTGTATCTTTTACTAACTTTCTTTTAATAGAAAGAATCTTTTTTAGCTTGTTAGTGAAAAACTCTTTGTCAATTTTTAAATTTTTTCTTGTTAGAAGCCTGACTCTTATTTTTGATTTGGAATTTATATACCCTTTTCCAAGAAAATCAAGTGAATGGTAAAAGATATCTACAATATCCCCATCTTCATAATTTCCTTCAACCCTCTCTATCTCATTCTCATAAATCCATGGATGACCATTTTTAATTCTGTTTTTAATGTTCGCTTTGAGGATAACTTTAGCCATTTTAGCCACCTCCAACTATAAAGGAAGACAAGGGAGAAATGTCACAAAAGCCAAACTATTTTCCCATAATTATGAATTTTTTCTTAATTTTATACACAACATCATTGAAGTAACATTAAAAAAATACTTGTAATTATTCCAACAGACATGAAGGGTGTAAAAGGTATGGTTTTCTTTGGTTTATATCCTTTGAAAGCTATTAGAGAGTAAACTATACCAGAAGCTGCAGCTATTAATATCGCTATATTAAGCCTTATCAAATCCATCGAAAATCCAGCTGCTCCAATAAGGAGCACATCTCCAAATCCTATTCCTTTTTTTAATTTGTATAAAGTAAAGAAAAAAATAAAACCCACAAGAGCTGATATTGATCCATAAAGAAGGTTATGAATACTGCAAGAAAATAGAAGGGAAAATATGAGAAGAATGATTAACAAGCCATCGTGAATGGAATATGTTTCTATATCCATAAATGATATTGCAAGAAGGGAAGAGAAGATTCCCCAAAGGGAGACTAAAGACAATATGTTTTTCACTAACATAGATGTTACCAAATAAAAAGAAGCGTTAAAAAATTCAACAATAAAATATCTCACTGGTATTTTTGAACCACAATACCTGCATTTCCCACTAAGTATTATGTAACTGATAAGTGGAATATTATCTTTCCAGCTAAGCCGATGCTTGCATACTGGACATACAGAATAAGGAGGGTCCCATAATGTAAGACCCTCCACTGATAACCTGTATATCACTGTATTTAGAAAACTTCCTATGATTGCCCCAAGGACAAATGTTATGAAATACCACAAGCTTCCTTTTCCTCCCTGTTCAAAAGCTCATTGTAAAGTTCTTTTTTGCCATAATAATACCAGATATTGTTATCTTTTAATTCGTTTACAAGATTTTTCGCATCTTCTATCCTTCCTGTTTTAACATAGGGAATTACAAGGAGAACTTTTATATTGGTATTAAGTTTGGATTTTTCCAAAAAACCTTCAAGAACTTCTATCACTTTTTCATATTCTCCTCTTCTCATCATAACTTTTGCCCAAACATCAAGATCACTGGAATATTTTGGAGTGGTTGAAGCAATTTTATCTTCAAATTCCTTAGCTTTTTCTTCATTGCCAAGTTTTCTACAAAGTCCAGCTATTTCATAAAGCGCAAGTATGCTTTCTGGGTCTCTATGAAGAAGCTTTTCAAGGGTGTTAATGGCCTTTTTGTGGTCCCCCATTTTTTCATAAGCCTCTGCAAGCATAAAGTATGTTAATTTGTTTTCAGGAGCTTTTTCTATTTCTTTTTCCCAATAATAAGCAGCTTTTTCATAATCCCCAAGGTTAAAATAAGCTTCTCCCAGGGACGAATAAGCCTCTATCATCCATGGGTCAATTTCTACTGCTTTGTCAAGAAACACAAGCCCTTCTTCAATTCTGCTTTGTTCTAAGAGGAGAGACCCTTTAAGTTCATAGGCAGGTGCATAATGTGGGTCAATGTCAAGCATAAAATCAATTATATCGTGAGCAACGTCGTATAAGCCTTTATCAGAGTGTTCAAGAGCAAGATCGTACAAACCGTTCAAAGACACATGTTGAAGGTCACCAGTTTTTATTCCGACTTCATCCATCCAATCTCTGAGTTCAAGATATGATATGGGTTGATATATTTCTTCTCCGAGGTCAACTATGTTTTCTTCAATTGTTTTACATACATGGATTTCATTTTTCATTATTTCATTTTTTGAAAGGTCCTCTTCCATTGTTTCCCAGTCACCTTCGTAAAATATGTCCCTTATAATAACAGCTAAAGGAGTATTTATAGTTAGTTCTGTGTTTATATTTTCTCCAATAATCTTTAACACTTTCACCATTTTCCCTCCTGTTCAGCATATATTACTATTCCAAAAACTTCTGGACCACTGTGACAACCAACTGTCGGAGAAATAACAATTTCAGCGCATTTTTCTATTTTATTTCCGAGTTTCTCAAATAAAAACTTTTTTAACTGTTGTGCTTTCTCTTTCATATGTTCTGCTCCCCAACCTACTATCATTTCTATTTTCCCACTTTTATCAGTAAATTTCAAAATATTTTCGATCATTTTTTCAATAACTCTTTTGCGACCTCTGACCTTGCTCATAATCGCAACTTCGCCATCTTCATCAACTGTTAATATTGGCAATACATTTAAAAGTGTTCCTATTAATCCCTTAGCTTTTCCTATCCTCCCATTTTTGATTAAGAATTTCAGCGATGGTACACTAAACTGCAGAAGTAGATTTTTTCTTATCTTCCAGAATGCTTTTTCAATTTCTTCAAGCTTCTTCCCTTTTTCAAACATCTCGATTAACTTATAGGCTACTACACCTGCACCAGCAGAAAGTGAACGAGTGTCAATGACTTTTATCTTCATACCTACTTCCTTAATGATAGTTTCAAGCGAAGAAAGAAAACCACTAACGCGAGAAGGTAAATGAAGGGCAAGTACTTCTTCTATTCCTTTTTCTTTGAGTTTTTCGTAAATCGCTTTTGTCTCATTTGGTGGCGGAAAAGATGTTCTCAGATTTTCAGATTTCATGGCTTTTTTATAAAATTCTTCTTTGCTAATTGTTTTTCCATCTATATACTCAACATCATCGATATAAACCCTAAATCCCACAACTTCTATGGGAATGCTTGATTTAAAGTAAGGGGGAAGATCAACTAAACTATCAATCACCACTGCTCTCTTTTTCAACCTATCTACTCCCCACATTAATTTACAACTTCTGCGTCGCTGCTGACAACAGAAACAACTTTTCCATCACAATAAAGAAATCCACCAGCTACCTTTATTTTCTCTCTTCTATCTTCATTCACAACTTCTATATCACTAACAGCTAGGTGAGTAATTATGGGAATTCTCCTGGGTAGAATTCCCATCGCTCCCTCAATGGTTCTAAAATTAACAAGATCGGCATCTTTTTCATAAACTTTTCCACCGGGAGTTAAGATCTTCACCTTTATCTTCAAGCTTTATCACCTCTTATACTTTTGCAGCTTCCCTTTTCAGTTTTTCGGCCTTTTCAACAGCTTCATCAATGGTACCAACCATATAGAATGCTTGCTCTGGGAGATCATCATACTTCCCTTCAAGTATTTCTTTAAATCCTCTTACTGTTTCGGAAATAGGAACATATACACCAGGTTGTCCTGTGAATCTTTCTGCTATGTGAGTCGGTTGAGTTAAAAATCTTTCAATTTTTCTTGCCCTTTGAACAATCAATTTGTCCTCTTCGGAAAGTTCCTCCATTCCAAGTATAGCAATTATATCCTGAAGGTCCTTGTACCTCTGAAGCACTTCCTGTACTTCTCTTGCAACTCTGTAATGTTCTTCTCCAACGACGGCAGGGTCAAGGACTTTGGATGAAGAGTCAAGTGGGTCAACGGCAGGGTAAAGTCCAAGCTCTGCCCTTCTCCTTGCAAGAACAACAAAAGCATCAAGATGTGCAAATGTTGTAGCTGGAGCAGGGTCTGTAATATCGTCAGCTGGAACATATATTGCCTGAACAGATGTAATCGAACCATTCTTTGTGGATGTGATCCTTTCTTGAAGTTCTCCCATATCTGTAGAGAGTGTTGGCTGATATCCAACCGCCGAAGGCATTCTACCCAAAAGTGCAGAAACTTCTGAACCTGCCTGAACAAACCTGAAGATATTATCTATAAAGAGGAGCACATCTCTTCTTTCAACATCTCTGAAATATTCGGCTATTGTAAGTGCTGTAAGCGCAACTCTGAATCTCGCTCCTGGGGGTTCGTTCATCTGTCCAAAGACGAGAACAGTGTTTTCCAGAACTCCTGCTTCTCCCATCTCAAGCCAGAGGTCGTTCCCTTCTCTTGTTCTTTCACCAACTCCAGCGAACATTGAAAAACCTTTATGTTCAATTGCGATGTTCCTTATAAGTTCCATAACGAGAACTGTTTTTCCAACACCAGCACCGCCGAAAAATCCTATCTTTCCACCTTTCGGGAATGGAGCAAGGAGATCTATAACCTTGAGCCCTGTTTCGAGTATTTCCACTTCCACCTTTTGATCAGTCAACTTAGGAGCTGGCCGGTGAATTGGCCACCAATCGTCGGCTTCAACTTCGCCCTTTTCGTCTATCGGCTCTCCAATAACATTAAACATCCTTCCCAGTATGTTTCTCCCAACTGGAGCCTTGATTGGTGCACCCGTATCAACAACCTCAAGCCCTCTAACAAGGCCGTCGGTTGTATCCATAGCAACGGTTCTTACGACATTGTCGCCAAGAAGCTGTTCAACCTCGAGTACAAGTTTTTGTCCACTTTGTGGGTTCATAACCTCAAGGGCGTTAAATATATCAGGAAGTTCACCTTCAGGAAATCTAACATCAACAACAGGTCCTATAACTCTAACAATTGTTCCCTTCGTACCTTTAGCCACTTCTATCAGCCTCCCATTTATCCGGCTTCCTCTATTTCCTTAAGAGCTTCTGCTCCGTTGACTATCTCTATAATTTCCTGTGTTATCGATGCTTGTCTGGCTTTGTTGTATTCGAGAGTGAGTGCTCTGATCATTTCATTGGCATTATCCGTAGCGTTCTTCATTGCGTTTTGTCTCGCGTAATATTCACTAACCTTCGCTTCAAACATGAGGCGTTGAAGTTTTGATGTAAGGTAAAAGTAAACGAACTCATCAATCATTTTCTCAATTGCAGGCTCAAATTCCATATTCTCATCAGCGTTTTCACTACTCAGAGGGAGAAGATTGATTACTTTTGGCCTCTGAATAAGAGCGTTCTTGAATTCACTATAAATTACTTTCACCTTTCCTACTCCTTCATTTCTTACCATCTCCATAACTTTGTCTACAATCATAGAAGATACTTCAACGGTTGGAAAATCGTACAGTCTTTCATAAGCTTCTATAAGAAATTTCGATTTTTTAAAATAAGTTGCTCCTTTAGTTCCGATTGTTATAAACCCTTTGAAATCTGCTATTCTCTTGGATTCCTCTTCAGCAGTTTTTAGAAGTTCTGAATTATACGCGCCGCAAAGGCCCAAATCAGAGGTTATCAATATTATTACCGAATCTCCAACACCATTAAAGAGGGGGCTATCTATCCCTTTAACAAGTATCTTTTCTTTCATCCTTTCAATTTCTTCTGCATATTCTTTAAAGGCTTTAAAGGCTCTTTCAAGTTTGCTAACCTTTGCTCTTGCAACCATTTCCATAGCTTTGGTTATTTTCATTAAGTTTCTGGTTGCTTCAACTTTTTTCTTAATCGCTCTGAGCTTTCCTTTACTCATATTTATTCAACTCCTATTTCTTTTTTGAACATATCTTTAAATTCTTCTATTGTTCTTATAAGTTTTTCCTCTGTTTCCTTGGAAAGATCTTTAGTTTCGATTATATCTTGCAGTATATCTTGATGTTTATCTCTCACGAACTGAAGGAATTCTCTCTCAAATTTTCGTACATGTTCTATTGGGATATCGTCAATATATCCTTTTATTCCTGCATATATGACGACAACTTGTTCTTCAACCGGCATTGGCTGATATTGTTCTTGTTTTAAAAGTTCCATCAAGTGTTGCCCCCTTATTATTTGAGCTCGAGTTGTTGGATCAAGCTCTGTAGCAAACTGTGCGAAGGTTTCAAGTTCTCTGAACTGTGCAAGATCGAGTCTCAACATTCCTGCTACCTTTTTCATTGCTTTTATCTGAGCAGCTCCTCCAACCCTTGAAACAGAGAGACCAACATTTATAGCGGGCCTAAATCCTGCATAAAAGAGACTCGGCTCAAGGTATATTTGCCCATCAGTTATAGATATAACATTTGTCGGAATGTAAGCTGAAACATCGTTAGCTTGCGTTTCTATTATTGGAAGAGCTGTCAACGATCCTCCGCCGTATTTTTCATCAAGTCTTGCTGCTCTTTCCAGAAGTCTTGAATGAAGATAAAAGATGTCTCCTGGATAAGCTTCCCTTCCTGGAGGTCTTCTTAAAAGAAGAGATATTTGCCTGTAAGCCACAGCATGTTTTGAAAGATCGTCATAAACAACAAGAGCATCTTTCCCATTGAACATGAAATGTTCTCCCATAGCTGCTCCAGCGTAAGGTGCTAAATACTGCAAAGGTGCTGGATCGGAAGCAGAAGCAACAACTATCGTTGTGTACTCCATCGCACCTGTCTGCTCAAGTTTGTCAACTATTCTTGCAATCGTTGCCGACTTCTGACCTATTGCAACGTATATACAATAAACTCCCTTACCTTTTTGATTAATTATAGTATCTATCGCTATCGCCGTTTTTCCTGTTCCCCTGTCGCCTATTATGAGTTCTCTCTGGCCTCTTCCAATAGGTATCATTGAGTCAATCGCTTTGATTCCTGTTTGAAGAGGTGTATCAACTGGTTTTCTATAGATAACACC
>JAGHBG010000157.1 GCA_021161105.1 Thermotogaceae bacterium
ATATATAAAAGATAAGCAGAAAAACGAATTAAAACCTTTATCTACTTATTCTAATATAGTGAAGAATATGAAGGATATAAAACAAGTGAGACTTTATGTACCTTTGCAAAGAAAGGAGGAGGCAAAGAAAAGGTTAAAAAAGGGAGGATTGTTATGAAAAATATGGATTTAAAAAGTGTTTTCAAAGATGTGGGAATAATTTGCTATTTGGTTAAGAAGTTACAAGGTGTTTCGCCTCAAGTTGGGAAAACAGTGATACAGAAATTGATGTATATCTTAGAGAGAAAAGGCGTTGGAAAATACAATTATACACTTTATCACTATGGTCCTTATTCAAGTAAGGTTGAAAGTTTACTTAACTATGCAGAGTTTCTTAAAGGGGTAAATGTTGAATGGGGAGTGGGCAGAGGTTATCTTATAAAACCGTCCGTTAATGTAGAACATCTTGAAAAAAGTGTAAGTGAAGATAAGAAAGAAACAATTAATGATATTGTAACTAAAGTTGGTAGTTTAACAGCTAAGGATTTATCTCTTTTGTCTACTATTTTATATGTTGAGAATCAGGAAAATATCAGTAATGATGAAGAACTCATTAATGTAGTTAGGAGTATTAAACCTTTATTTTCTAAAGAGGAAGTGAAAGGAAAAATTGATTTAATAAAAAAGTATACGCTATAAATGAAACCTTTTTTTGGAGGTTTTTATGATATTTTATATAGAATAGGAGGAAATAATACAAAAAAGAGGTTTGTCTAATAATCGCTAGTAGATATCTTTTGGCATCCAAATATGTATGAATACTTACCTTTAATTTCTCTAATAATTGCTCTTCTTGCAGTTGTCGTGGGTCCATTTGTAACCCTCCACATTGCGAAAAAGCAGATCAAAGCCACTCTTGTATCATCGAATCGTCAAAAGTGGATAAATACACTACGAACCGATATTTCAAATTTTCTTACATCAGCCCAAATGGCTGTTTACCATTTCAGAGCAGAGACACTCGACGAGAAAGCACGATTAGCATCATTCAGAGATATGCTATTTTATGAATCAAAGATCCAGCTATTGCTTAACCCCAAGGAAAACGACCATTCAAACCTTATTGATCTCCTTAAGAAGTCAATGTTTATTGGGATATCCGATCTTGGGACTGATAAGCAAAAGGTAGTTGACAGAATGCGCGCGAGCCAGCGTGCCATTCTTGAATTGTCGCAATTGATTCTCAAGCGTGAATGGGAACGAGTCAAAAAAGGTGAATAAGTATCTAACCATTCATTCTAGCCAACTGCTGGCACCGCCGCTGAATTCGGATGTTATGCAGTTTGGAAGAAAATGGAATGTCAGCGGAAAACTACTACAAAGAAAGATGCAAAACAGGCAATGCTCCTTGAAATATTGGTAAATCGAATTTTAATTTTATAGAAACTGTAGCGAAAAATCCTATAAAAATTATTTCTCCCAAAAAGCGGACAAAATGTGTATGATGTTCTGCGAATATGAGAAGTTACCGGGACCGAGAATAGTAAAAAAGTGCTGAAAAAATAAAGAACGATCATAAATCAATAACTTTTCTCGGTAGTATTACTTTAAGTGTCTGCTTTACTCAGTGGTTGGATCCTTTTCCATTCGGAATCTTGTTCAGAACTGCTGTTTTCAGACCAAGTTGTAATTCTCTCCGTAATTGCCTTTGGTAGTTTTACCTTACCTCTAGGATTGAGGAAAAATTCGAATGATTTTTCAGGGGCCATTGGTGCGTTCAGCGGATCCTGATTACAGTACAAAACACCGGCTACGGAATTAAACTTATCGGAATAGAAAAGGCCCTGATTGACTGGACTACCTGAATCTCTATAGATTTTCCATTGGCGCTCTGAGTAAGGTTCTGAGGATTTATTCAGGGGAACAACTAAGTAGCTTGCTCCGGCAAGTACACGGAGCATAACGGGCTGGGGCCAATCCAGAAATGGCCCAAACTGGTTCAGTGCACCTGAACTTACAGCGATAATAAATGCGTCTATCTCCGATACCACCCCTCGTTGGAGATAGGAATTCAGCGCTTTTCGTTTAGATGTGATAGCTTGTGTAAGACGGAGTAAGCATTCTCGCATAGGCACGCCGGCAGCACCGTTGATTATAGGCTTAGGAACAGCATCACTTTCCGTCCCTACCTTGGGGGCTACCGCTTCAACCCAAACTTTGGTGTCTCCAAAGTCAAGGAGAACGTCGGGATGATCATCCTTAGAGAAAGTCAAGACTGGCAAATCAAGGTGACAAAGCCCAATCGTTACGTACATTTCCCACCAACGTTGATAGAATTCGAACTGGAGTTTCTTGCGAAATCCTTTGGGCGCACGCGGCTGATACTCTATCCACATTTGTTTAAGCCGCTGACGAAGTTTTATCCCACGCTCATCGTCACGGATACGGGCGTAGAACTCATCCTCGCCGCATCTTGTTGATTGGAACAGTTTATCTGCCATTATTCCTCAACCCAACTTGCTTATATACAACATTAACGTATATCCCTCCAATTTGCTAATGCACAAAGAGTCATATCAACCTCTTCTCTTCTCCCTCAATAACCCTAAAGTCACTTTCAGCTTTTATTAGCCACTCTTTTACTTCATCGTCCATCATAATACTACCCCTGTTTCCAATGCTTCTTTTACTACACTATCAATTCTTTTTAAGTGAGCAGGTATATCGTCTTCAGATTTCACAATAATGTCGGTATCTATTTCCATTTGAGCCAGATGTTTTCTTATAATACTTTCATACTGAAATTTTTCTTTAATATTTAGATTTTTTTTTATTATCACCAAAATATCATAATCACTTTGAGTTTTAAAATCTTTCCTGCTCCTTGACCCAAATAGGATAGCCCTGCAATCAGGAAAAATATTTTTTATCACTTCCTTTATTTTTAACAGGTTTTCATCTTTGGCCATAATTATCTCCTGCCTATATTACCTTTGATCTTTGACTTCCGACATACATCCCTTTTTTACCAACCGTTTCATTACCTAAATTACTATATCACTAAAATTTGTAAATGTTTAGAAAGATTTTTAGC
>JAGHBG010000041.1 GCA_021161105.1 Thermotogaceae bacterium
GAGGAAATACATCTATACAACGAATATAGTAGAGAGCATAAACAGCGGGATAGAGCTAATGAGGCAGGATGTGGGAGGATATTTCCAGTCAGAGAAAGTGCTTGAGGTGAATTTATTCGTGCAGCTTGTGAACTTGAATGACAGGTGGATGAGAAAACCGGTTGCGGTGTTAAGAGGGAATGCGTACAGGATACAGCAGCTTATGAATTTGAGGTATAATCTCGACGAGGAGGATGTTTGATGCTTACACAATTTTTTGGGTAAGTCTCGCTTTTATAGCTTTCAATATGTGTGATAAAATTTCTTTGGTTGGGTTCATTTTGTAACCTCCTTTCTTGTGCGTGTTTTATTGTTTTCACTAACCGGGGCTTTTGCCCCGTTTTGTTTTCCTCCACCAGACACATTTGATTTTACACTACCAAAAGTAAATAAGTTGATTTCTTTGTTTTGTATGCGTATGGGTAAGGAAATCAAATTAACCATAGGTCAAGGCAGATATAGATTAATATTTGCTAACAAGTATTGTTGCATATGCTTCTATTGCTTTTCCTTTTCCGGCATCTCCCACACCATTTCCACTTTTGAACTTGACTGCCGCATCACATTCAAGGACTTTTTTAATATTTTCTAACATTTTTTCCCTGAATGGTGACAGTCTAACGGCTGCACATACAACAATTGTATCTAAATTTATTACCTTATAACCCATACCCTTTATTTTCTCCACCACCGTTTTTAAAGCTTTCATGCTATCCATATCTTTATTTTCTTCAGTTTCGGGAAACATCTCACCTATATCAGCTAAGCCTGTGGCTCCAAGGAGTGCATCTATAATGGCATGAGCCAGAGCATCACCGTCAGAGTGAGCTACCGGGTGCAAGCCTTCTTTCACTACAACACCACCAATGATAAGCTTTCCACCTTCTTCAAGCCTGTGAACATCGTATCCAAAACCTATTTTTATATTCAAAACTTCATCACCCCCTTTATTTTCTGTATAATGTTATCGTATCACAGCATCATCGAAAGGAAATCGTATAAAACGGAGTTAAATTTTCATAACAAATTTTTACAAAGGGGGGTGTCTATGGAAAAAGCTCATTCAAAATTAGAAGAAGGCTTTACACTAATTGAACTTTTGATCGTTCTTGCGATCATTGGAGCTCTTATGTTCATAGGCATTCCGGTATACACCGGGGCTCTGGATAGTGCACATGCTACAGTTGTTGCAACAAACATTAAAATGATAGCAGATGGTGTCAGGATGGCTTTAACTCTCGATGGAACGGCTACAACTGATCCCAAATATTACATAGAGCTTGAGGATGTCAGTGAGTATATGGTAAACATCACTGATAACACTGATCAAAGTCCACCTGAATGGGAAGTCAAAGTTAAGTACACAGGGAACATGGCTTCTGCTGATAAAATAGTCAGCAAATTAAAAGGTTGCACAGAAACGGGTATAGAAAGTAATAATGCGTATTGTAAGATAATCGTTAGTGAAACATTCTAATTATTTATGAATAATGAATAACCCCTCCCACTACGGGAGGGGTTTGTTTTTTGCAATATCCGCCCTGTTACTTTACGTTTATTTCCACAGGAATGAGTATTGCATAGTGCTTATCTTTTTTGCTGTAGCTTGAAAGTACTTCTTCCTGTGTATAACCATCTGGTGCAACTATATCGACGGCAAATGGTGCAAAATCTCCGGCATCTTTCGGATATCCACCAAGTGTCCACTGACCTGCCTCTGGAGTTACTGGCCTGAAGTTATCAGGTCCATAACCATCCTGCGAACCTATTATAAAGTATGCGTACATCTTATTTCCATCTATCTTAAGGCATTTTTTGTAAACAATCACATTTACAAGTTTTTCCGCCGGATCAGCTTCCACTCTGACGCAACCTGGCTTTTCTTCACCTTCAGCTGTTGCAAAGAATTGCCCATAACCTGGCCAGCCTGCGACCTTAACAAAGTAGTCCCATGGATGCTCTGGATCAAATTGCACTTTTGCTCCTTCTTTGTAAGTGTTTGTACTCCCTCCATCCTTTGCATCGAGATAAATATTTATAAGTTGATGAGAGAAGCCCTTTGGAGCTCCCCATGGGTTTGTCATCTCTTTGAAGTAGAACTGAAAGACAAAAGCTTCATCGTTTTCAAGAACATTAACCTTTAAAAGATCAAAAAGACCTTTGTACGGTTTGAATGCGGGATCTTTTGGATATGTATAGCATCCCGGACCATATTCATCGCCCTCCGGATCCACAAATGTAGCGAGAAGCTCTCCAGAAACAGCTGCTGGAATTTTGACATTTACAGGTCCCATATCTGGAGCAAAGTCAACATCATTAAGTCTTTCAGAAACAACAACAGCCAGATTGAACTCTTCACCGCTTTTCACCCTTAAAAAGTCATACGGAATCTCAAATTCGATGACATCCCCCACTGCTACCTTTCCATTACCAGTTCCAAGAATCCACTTGTCTTTCCCGTTAGCGTAGAATGTGGAGAGTTTGTGCTTCTTTTCCCAGAGTTTCAAATTTACACTTACCATATGCGACAGAGCAAATCCCAGCGGTGTAATTTCGTCCTTTGAATATTTTGTTCTTGCGTTGAATTTATCGGCATGAGGACTGTCAAAATAGACCTGCACTTTTATGTTTTCTCCTATGTAATCTTTTGCCGGTTTATTAAGAACAACCGCTACATAGACAGAAGTGTCGCTCCTTCCAACATAAACCTTTCTTAATAAACCTTTATCCAATGAATCATCAAACAATGCTGTTAACTTCTCTTGAGGCTCCAGCTCTCCGTTGAGGTGATATTCCACTTTCTTTATAACTCCTTCGGTTGCAGATGCAGGTTTCTTATTTGGGATGAACAGGTATGATGGAATATCTGCCTTTTCGCATCCTGCAAGTTCATACATCTTTATAAGCAGGTTTTTAAACTGCATATCAAAGAGAACTTCGTTGTGTCCAGCATCCTGATCATCTCCATACCACCAGAACCAGTCGCTACCTTCAGCAGCATAAAGAACATTTATGGCAAGCTGCTTTGTCTCTTCATCAAAGCCTGGCATTGCTTTTATCAAAACTTCTCTTGCTTTCTTTAGCCTGTCCCAGGCTTCATTTTCTTCCTTCTCGCCTATCCAGGTATCAAGGTTTCCACCAGCCCATGAACCAGTTGCAATATGATCAAGCTCTGCCTTCACACCATAATTTTCTATGTATTCCACAGGGGTTATAAGCTCAATGTAGGGGTCTTCGGAAAGGCTTTCGTAAAGGAGCTTTCTGAAATCATTTCCATTGTTTTTGTAATGTTCCCATGCGTTTTCTCCATCAAGTGCCACGGTAATTACCATATCACCATTATCGTTCATGGCTTGATAGTTGTGAAGTGCATTTATAAAGTCATTTACAGCATCTTCTGCGCTCATCTGCGAATAGGTAAAGGATATTCTATTTGATAGATCAGTTTCTCTGAAAAACACTACGATATCGCCATTTTTGGTATGAAGTTTATAAGGCTTGAAAAGATTTCTCTTATCAGCTGTGCTTACACCTGATTTTTCCAGAATAGATTGGTCTGTAATAAACCATTTCACCCCAGCTTTTGCCATTAAAGCAGCCGCCTCCTGAGAAACGGCTTCTTCTGAAGGCCACATACCATCGGGAGCTTTTCCAAAAACTTTTTTAAAGTACTCAATTCCAGCTTTTATCTGCCCATAAGCGTCATCCGCCCATCCCATCTCTATGAGAATTGGAAGAATGGGATGATACATCGGAGTTGTTGTAAGTTCTACCTTGCCTTCCTGCCACAGCTTTTTGTATTTCGGAATGATACTTTCCAGAAGCTCTTTGTGCTTCTTCAGAATGTATTCAAGATCTTCTCTTGTGTAGTGTTCCTTTTCCGTCAATGCTTTAAGCACTGGATCAGCGTTTATATAATCTATATTTATCCAGTAAAGATTCCAGCAGACCTTCAGATCGAGAAAATCCTGATCAGTGAAATCTTCTCCACTGACCTTCTTTTCCATAAGTTCTCTGTATCTTCTATGAGCATTCACAAACTGTGGATTTATATCGAAAAAGTGATCAAGGATAAACCTCTTTTCTTTATCTGTAAGCTGATTTTCTGGCTTTAATGAAAGCCTTTGATACTCATCTGCTGTGCCTTTCAAATAGTCCTGAATCTGGAGAAGAAGCGATGGAACAAGGTTGAAAACAACCTTCCCAGTGCTTAAATAATCCTGAACAAGGTCTGCCATGTATGGATAGTCGTTGACCCCATGAGCTCTAACCCAGGGCATCATATATTTATCAGAACCGGGTATCTTATAAAGTGGCTGGTGATGATGCCAGTAAAGGATTAATTTGATGGGCTTCTTCGATGGATCTGGTCCCTTACTCTCAGACTTTGAAGCGGGCACTCCTACCCTTAACGCTCCAAATTCTCTGTAAACCATAAAAACCCCGTTCTTTCCTCCGAATCCATCATCAGCAAATGCTGGTGCATCGGAATCGGCTATCCATTCTTTTCCGTTAACAACAAACTTATACTGGTAAATGCCTGGATCAAGTTTCAACTTTACAATCCATTTTCCATCTTCCATTTCCATCTTTGTTGCAGTTGGTTTCCATCCGTTAAAAGATCCAGCCAGATAAACTGTTTCTGCATCCTGGTAACCTTCAAGTTCGAAAACAACGAACTCTTTCTCAACACACACTTTAGCAATAGCGAATAGAGAAAAAACCAGAAGAACAAGAACTGCTAATCTTCTTACCATGTATTCACTCACCTCCTCCTCTTAGAAATTCACAGAACCTTCATACACCAGATAATATTGAACACCTGCACCTTCAACAATAGAATATTTTAAAACAGATAAGAAACTACTTTCCTCCAGCGCAACACCATACGAGGTAGTTTTAACGAGCTTTGAATCAATCTTGATACAATAAAATTATACTCTTTGCCATTATGAATGATAAAAACTGTCATCGTCAGCTGAGCCGATCCGGAATACAGATTTTACATTTTGTTAAAGCGTAGAGGAAAATTTTGGTATACTTATATAAGAGATGAATAAAGGGGGCGTTAATATGCTGGATCTTGGTGTAGCAAGGGAGATACTCGATCTTGCCCTTGAAAAGGGTGGAGATTTTTCGGAGATTTTTATTGAAGAAACCTTTGGAACGACGATATCCTATGAAAATGGAAAGGTAGAAGTTGCAACTTTTTCAAAAGATGCTGGTTTTGGGATAAGGGTTATAGATGGTGAACTTACATATTATGCATCATCGTCGGGCCTTGATGTTGAAAAAATGAAAGAACTCGCAAAAGGACTTGCTGATGCGGTTGGTGGAAAGAAAAAAGCAAAGGTGAAAGAACTCATAAGAGAGATGCCTTCCAACAACGCACCATTTGAAATTGCTTTTGACGAAATCCCAGTTGATAGAAAAATGGAGATTGTCAAAAGAGCTGCTGAAATAGCAAAAAACTACGATGAGAGAATTGTAGAAGTCAAAGTCAGATACGCTGACAGGCAAAGAATTGTCTGGATATACAACAGTGAAGGAAAAGCAGTATCTGATGTAAGAAATTATCCTGTTCTTTATGTTCGGGCAGTTGCCAGTGATGGAAAGCAGATTTTCTCTGGTGTAGAAGGATGGGGTGAGAACAAAGGATTTGAATTTTTCACTGATGAGGTGATAGAAAAAGTGGCGAGAAACGCCGCTGAAACGGCTATTCATCAGCTTGAAGCAGAGGATGCACCAGCCGGGGAATATACGGCCGTAATATCTTCGGAAGCGGGTGGAACAATGATTCATGAAGCCTGTGGTCACGGGCTTGAGGCTGATCTTGTACTTAAAGGCGGCTCTATTTATGCTGGAAAGCTGGGACAGAAAGTTGCCGCTGATGGTGTTACCGTTATAGATGATGGAACCCTGAAAAACTTCAGAGGAACATTGAATGTAGACGATGAAGGAAATCCTGCAAAAAGGAACGTTTTGATTGAAAACGGTGTTTTAAAAGGCTACATGCATTCAAGACTTACTGCAAAGAGGATGAAGGTTCAGCCTACAGGAAATGGAAGAAGGGAGAGCTATGAACATGTTCCAATTCCAAGAATGACAAACACTTTTATAGCCCCAGGAGATAAGAATCCAGAGGAAATTATAAAATCAGTCGATTATGGGATCCTGGTTGTAAAAATGGGTGGGGGTCAGGTTGATATAGTATCAGGAGACTTCACTTTTGGCGTTCCTAAAGCATTTCTTATCGAGAACGGAAAAGTAACCAAAAAATTAAGAGGAGTTTCTCTTGTTGGAAATGGCGGAGAAGTTTTGAAGAATATTGAAATGGTTGGTAATGACATCGAATATGCTGTTGGAACCTGTGGAAAGGATGGCCAGGGAGCACCTGTTTCTGATGGATTGCCCACTATAAAGATCAGCAAAATGGTGATAGGTGGAAAGGCTAAATAAGGCTAATAAGGAAATCCTTTTTTGAAATTTTCTGTTACAGGAGTGATAAATGGTAATATTTAACACTGTAAGTATTTTCATGGGGAGGTGGGTTTATGAAGAAATTTCTTGTGACAATTCTTATTATAAGTAGTGTGATTATGGGATTTTCTATTCTCAAGGTTGGTTTCCTTTACATAGGACCTGTCGGTGATTTTGGATGGACCTATGCCCATGACCTTGGAAGAAAGTATCTTGAAGATCATGTCCCCGGAGTTATAACAACATATATAGAAAACGTTCCTGAGAGCATAGAGTCCTACAGATACATTGAAGATCTGGTGAAAAAAGACTATAAAATAATATTCGCAACGAGCTTTGGTTTCATGGATGCAACCGAACAAGCTGCAAAGAAATATCCTGATGTCTACTTCTTCCACTGTTCAGGTTATAAGTACAACAACACCAACTTTACCGCATACTTTGGTAGGATATATCAGCCTTCTTTCCTCGCAGGAATTATAGCTGGCATGATGACAAAAAGTAATATAATTGGCTATGTTGCACCCGTTCCAATTCCTGAAGTTATAAGAATAACCAACGCATTTGCTCTTGGTGTAAAACTTGTAAATCCTGAGGCTAAGGTACATGTTGTATGGACTCACAGCTGGTTCGATCCAGCTCAGGAAAAAGAAGCTGCAAAATCCTTGATGGATGTTGGGGCTGATGTGATAGCTCAACAAACAGACTCTGCTGCACCAGTTCAGACAGCAGAAGAAAATGGCGTTTATTCAATAGGATACAACTCTGATATGGCTGTCTTTGGACCTTCATATTACCTTGGAGCTCCCATCTGGAACTGGGGTGCATATTATGTGAAGGTGGTAAAAGAGATAATGGCCGGAACATATAAGGCTGGATTCTACTGGGGTGGAATGGATGAAGATATTGTGAAAATCTCAATGACGAACAACGTTCCGGATAAGGTTAAAGCTGTTGTAGGAGCATTTGAAAAGCTTATTAAAGAAGGAAAATTCGATCCATTTACCGGTCCTATATACAATCAAAAGGGAGAACTCATGGTTAAAGAAGGAGAAAGAATGTCTGATGAAGAACTGCTCAGCATGGACTGGTTTGTTGACAACATCGTTGGAAGTATTCCGAAAGCATCGCATTAAAAATTTGGAGATTTAACTCTGAATGTTTTAGAATTAGCTCAATGATGTCTAAATTCAAAAGGAGGTGGGGTTTGTTATGAAAAAGTTTGTGGTCTTGGGTCTGGCAGTGATTTTAAGTGTTATGCTACTTGCTATTGTCAAAGTGGGGTTCATATATGTAGGACCAGTAGGAGATGCTGGCTGGACCTATGCTCATGATGTGGGAAGAAGATACCTTGAAGAGCATGTACCAGGTGTTATAACGGACTATCTTGAGAGTATTCCAGAAGGTGAAGAGTCCTACAGATACATTGAGGATTATGTAAAGAAAGGTTATAAGATAATATTCACCACAAGCTTTGGATACATGGATCAAACCGCCAAAGCAGCAGAAAAGTATCCAGACGTTCAGTTTTTCCACTGCTCCGGCTACAAATATAATGACAAAAACTTCACTGCATACTTTGGAAGAATGTATCAGGCAAGGTTCCTCACCGGAATCGTTGCTGGTATGATGACAAAGAGTAACATAATTGGTTATGTTGCAGCACATCCAATTCCAGAAGTTATAAGAGGAATCAATGCGTTCGCACTTGGTGTAAAACTTGTCAATCCTGAAGCCAAGGTTCACGTTGTCTGGTCTCATACCTGGTATGACCCGGCAACCGAAAGAGAAGCTGCTATTTCTTTGCTTGATGCTGGCGCCGATGTTATAACTCAGCATCAGGATTCCCCAGCGCCAGTACAGGCAGCTGCAGAAAGAGGAAAATACGCTATCGGATACAATTCTGACATGAGCATGTTTGCACCAGAAGCTCATCTTACATCTCCTGTATGGAACTGGGGAATATTCTATGTTGAAGCCGTCAAAAGAATTATGGATGGAACATGGAAACCTGGATTTTACTGGTTGGGACTCAAAGATGGAGTGGTCGATATAGCCCCATTTGGTCCGGCAGTTCCAGATAAGGTAAAAGAGACTGTAAACAAATACAAAGAGCTTATAATTAAAGGTGAATTCGATCCATTCACAGGACCAATCTACGATCAGAAAGGAACCTTAAGAGTTAAAGATGGAGAAAAGCTCAGTGATGAAGAACTTCTTCAGATGAGCTGGTTTGTCGATAACGTCGTTGGTGAGATACCACAAGGTTCCGGAGAATAATTCAAGTATCTTTACCCTAATTTTGAAGGGGGCTTTAAAAGCCCCCTTTATCTTAAAGAGTCTTAACATGCGAGGTGATATGCTTGAAAACGCTGCTGAGAGTTAAAGGTATAGTAAAGAGATTTCCAGGTGTTCTGGCGCTTAATGGAGTCAATTTTGAGCTCCAGGAAGGGGAAGTTCACACACTCTTAGGAGAGAATGGAGCAGGAAAAACCACACTTATGAACGTAATTTTTGGGTTGTACAAACCTGACGAAGGTGAAATAGAAATCATGGGGAAAAAAGTTCAGATTAAATCACCCCATGATGCTTTAAAATATGGAATAGGCATGGTTCAGCAGCACTTCACTTTAGTTCCCTCCTTCAGTGTTGCTGAGAATGTTATACTCGGACTCCCTGGAGAAAATTTACAGGATGCTGTGAAAAGGATTAGAGATATATCTAACACCTACGGTCTTGATGTTGACCCAAATGCAAAGATATGGCAGCTTTCTGTCGGTGAGAGGCAAAGAGTAGAGATAATAAAGCTCCTTTATATAGGGGCGCGGGTAGTTATACTGGACGAACCCACAGCTGTTTTAACCCCTCAGGAAACAAAAGCTCTGTTCAAAGCAATTAGAAAAATGAAGGAAAACGGAACAGGAATAATATTTATATCCCACAAGCTCAATGAAGTTATGGAAATATCTGACAGGGTAACAGTCATGAAAAAAGGAAAAGTTGTTGGAACAGTAAAAAGAGGAGAATTCGATCAGAGAAAACTTGCCAGCATGATGGTTGGAAGAGAAGTCGTGATGGAAGTGGAAAGGGAAAAAGCAAAACCAGGAGAAGTTGTGCTTAAGGTGGACAATGTAACTGCAAAAAGCGATAAGGGACACAGCGCTTTGAACGGCATAAGTCTTGAAGTCAGAGCCGGGGAAATTCTTGGAATAGCTGGTGTTGCGGGAAACGGTCAGAGAGAGCTCGCTGAAATCATATACGGTTTAAGAGAGGTTGAAAGCGGAAAAGTGGAACTTCTCGGAGAAGATATTACAAACAAGGACGTGCTCTATAGAATATTGAAAGGTATCTCCTACATACCACAGGATAGAAAAGGTGTAGCTCTGAGCCCAAATCTCTCTGTTGCAGAGAATCTTCATCTAAAGAGACAGACGAAAGGATTTTTCTACAACCATGATAAGGTTTATAAAAGAGCACAGGAGCTTATAAAGAAATATAATATAAAGACACCCAGTCCTGATGTTGCGGTGAAATACCTGTCTGGTGGTAATATGCAAAAGGTCGTTATAGCAAGAGAATTTGAACTTAAGCCAAAACTTATAATAGCTGTTCATCCAACAAGGGGACTTGATGTTGCGTCGATGGAGTTTGTATACAGGAGCTTGATCAAAGCAAGAGATGAAGGAGCAGCTGTGCTTCTTCTGGCAGGAGAACTTTATGAAATCTTCAACTTATCTGACAGGGTCGGGGTTATATACGAAGGTGAAATTGTTGGATACACAACACCCGATCCTACTCCAGAAAATATAGAAAAAATAGGTCTTATGATGGCAGGTGTTAGAGCATGAGGTTGAAAGTCGAAAGAAGACTGGATATACCAAAATGGGCTTCCATTCTTATTCCCATAGTCTCTGTTGTTGTTGCACTTGTGATAATGGGGCTTGTTATTTTCATTTACGAGATGTACCAGCCTGGATATTTCAAGAGTGCTGTGAAAGGTGTTGTAAAAGAGTATGTTATGAACATCGAAAAGTCCATTGATAAGTACAGGGGGAGCGTTTATTCATGGCTGGATAGCATGACTGAAGAACAAAAAGAAGGAGAAATAAAAAGGCCGGACTTTAAAAGAGCCGCACTCAGTGGTGTAGCTTCCGCTTATGGAAACTTCTCCATGAAAGGTTTGAACGAAGCTTTGAGAAACTATGAAGAAGTCTATGGATTTATCAAAAAGCTCGAAAGCGAGAAGTATGAAAAAATTCTGGATGAATACCTAACTTACGTAAGAGCCTTAAGAAAAGCAAAAGACGAGTTTGTAAGAGAAGTTATGAAATCCTATTACACTTTTTACAATGGTTACAGAGCAAAACTCGAAGAATGGGATAAAAAGGTGCAGGATATGCTTGGTAAAGTAATCGCTGGTGCTGCAACAAAGCAAGAACTTGACAGGGTTTTCCAGGAGATGCAAAAAGACTTTGACACTTACATAAATGAATATCATACAGAACTTTCAAAGAACCTTGAGCCATTTCTCCAGGAATTTGATAGAGTGACAAAAAATTACAGGGTCTCAACAACAGGATGGCTTGCTGTAAAACTTGCATTTAAAGAGATGTTCACCTGGCCCTTTACTCCTTCAAAAGGGTTATTCGATAGCATGACCTATATGATACCTCTTCTTTTTATTGGACTTGGCCTTATACTCGTTTTCCAGATGAAACTCTGGAACATAGGTGCAGAGGGTCAATATTATACAGGTGTCATTGTAGCCACATGGATGGCTCTATTTGTTATAAAGAATCCTCATCCTGCCTGGGTTCCAATAATTCTTGTCCTATCAGGAATAGCTGGTGCTCTCTGGGCAGCTGCAGCTGGGGCTTTGAAGGCGTACCTTAACATGGATGAAATAGTAACAACTTTAATGCTTAACTACATAGCATTTAACTTCATGGAATATCTTGTTTATGGACCATGGAAAGCTCCAACAAACTTCCCGGAAACGCTACCAGTACCTGATAAGCTTCAAATACCTGTTTTTGGAACAACAAGGGTTAATTACGGCATTCTCCTTGCTCTGGCATTAGCCGTGGTAATTTACATAATCATGAAAAAAACCTGGTGGGGATTTGACCTGAGGGTGATTGGAGACAACCAGACAGCTGCTCACTACTCCGGAATAAATATAAAGAAAAACATCATATTGGCAATGTTCGTATCAGGATTCATGGCAGGTCTTGCAGGAGGAGTACAGATGCTTGGTTTTGAACATAAGCTGGTGCACGGCTACCATCCAGGTTATGGATATACTGGAATAATAATCGCATGGCTTTCAAGGCTCAATGCCTGGGGAACAATAATAGTCTCTTTCCTGTTTGGAGGACTCCTGGTTGGAGGAAATCAGTTGCAAATAGATCTTAAGATGCCCAAAGCAATGATAGGAGTTATTCAAGGTGTGCTTCTCTTTGCACTTTTGGCTGCTGAAGTATTCTTTAAGTACAGAGTCAGGGTGGTGAAAGAATGAACATAGAAGGACTTATAACAGCATCTGTGAGACTCGGAACTCCTCTCCTTTTTGCTACATTGGGAGAGATAATTACAGAAAGGGCTGGAGTACTTAACCTGGGACTTGAGGGACTTATGCTCGTTGGAGCTTTGAGCGGATTTGCAACATCTTATATGACCGGTAATGTGTGGCTTGCGTTTATAGTTGCACTGATAGCGGGAGGTCTCTTTGCTCTTATACATGCTTTTATGAGCATAACTCTCAGAGTTAATCAGGTTGTATCAGGTCTTGCACTTACCATGCTTGGAAGCGGTATATCTGGCGTTTTAGGAAAAGCCTTTGTTGGAAAACCGGCAGCAAAGTTCAACGATATATACATTCCAGGTCTTTCAAACATCCCCGTCCTGGGTGCATTCTTTAAAATGGATGCCATTGTGTACTTAGGGTATATACTCGTTCCAGTTCTCTACATAATAATATTTAAGACAAAGCTTGGACTCACTCTTAGAGCTGTAGGAGAAGAACCCTCTGCAGCAGATTCAAGAGGTATAAATGTGTTTTTAGTTAGATACATCGCAAAAGGTTGTGGCGGTGCTTTAACTGCCGCAGGTGGTGCGTACCTGTCGCTGGCGGCTACAAGTATGTGGATAGAAAACATGTCAGCCGGTAGAGGATGGATAGCTGTTGCACTTGTTATATTCTCAGCCTGGGAACCATTCAAAGCTCTTGTTGGCTCCTATTTATTTGGCTTTGTCATGTCTCTGCAGTTGAGACTCCAGGCTATGGGAGTTGCCCATGTATCAGCAAACATTCTTCTTATGCTTCCATACCTCATTACGGTTCTTACAATGATTCTTTTCTCCTTCAACAAAAATTTCAGGAACAGAGTTGGTGCTCCAAGTGCACTTAGTGTTCCTTACTCAAGAGAAGAAAAAATGTAAAAAAGAAAGATAGAATTGGCTATAAAGGAGAGCTCCGGCTCTCCTTTTTTCCAGTAGTATGTACTTTGATCTTTTCCCATCTTCTTAAGGCGTGTTATCATTTAATACAAAGAATGAAGAAGAACAGGAGGGCTACAAATGAAAAAAGTTAAGCATAGAGAACTTCTTCCAGATTACAAGCTTCTTCCTCCCGTTAAAAGCACTAAAGACATAGAACCTCTGGACGATTTCGTTGGACAGGAAAGAGCCAGAGAAGCGCTTGAATTTGGGATAAAAAGCAAATTCAAGGGATATAACATATATGTATCGGGTCCCACGGGAACAGGAAGAAGAACCTTTGTTGAAAGATATCTCAAAGAACATGCAAAATCTCTCAAAAAGCCCAAAGATTTAGCTTATGTTTACAACTTCGATGATCCATCCTCTCCAGAAGCTCTTATGATGCCTGCAGGGATGGGAAATAAATTGAAAAAAGACATGCAAGATCTTGTCAGTAAAATTCACAATGCTTTAAAGAGGGCATTTGACAGCGATGAATATTCCAAGAAAAAATCGGAAATAGAGGATAGGTACACACGACTCAAAAATGAGCTCTGGGAAAAATTAAAAGAACAGGGAAAAGCTCTGGGATTTTCCGTCCAGATTGCACCCACCGGCATCTTAACAATCCCCGTTATAGACGGAAAACCTGTCACTTCAGAGCTCTATGAAGTTCTTCCAGCTGAAAAAAGAAAAGAAATAGAAGAAAATACTATAAAGATGAAACATCTTGTAGAAGGAGCACTTTACAAATCAAGGAAGCTTGATGAAGAAATGAAAGAAATTCTCGATAAATTAAACAAAGATGTAGCTCTCTTCGCTGTGGGTGGGATCTTCGAGGATCTCAAAAACCATTACAAGGAATGCGAAGATGTTGTAAAACACATTGAAAGAGTAAAAGAGGATGTGCTTGAGAATATAGAGGACCTTCGAAAAGCCAAAGAGGAGGCAATAGAATTTTACAAGATAAAGTACAGCATAAATTTAATAGTTGACAATTCAGAAATTGAGGGTGCTCCCGTTGTTTATGAACAGAATCCAACATTTTCCAACCTCTTCGGAAAAGTTGAATATACATCGAAAATGGGAGTGCTTGTTACCGACTTCACCATGATAAAAGGAGGGGCCATCCATAAAGCAAATGGAGGGTACTTGATTATAGACGCAGAAAGACTTCTGCGAAACCCCTACGCATGGGATGGTCTGAAAAGAGTCCTTCAAAGTGGACAGGCTAAAATAGAAAATCTGGAAAGTGCAATAGGCCTGTCCAGCATGATTACCTTACAACCAGAACAAATTCCTGTTGATGTCAAAGTTATATTGATAGGGACACCATATATTTATGAAATCCTGTATGAACTTGACGAAGACTTCAGAAAATTATTTAAGATAAAAGCAGAATTTGATGTAACTATGGATTACAACAAGGAAACTGCAAAAGCTTTTGTAAGTTTTCTTGAACATGCAAGGCAGAACGTCGACGCCCCAGATATAAACGAAAGTGGTATAAAAGCTTTTTTGTGGTATTCAAACAGGCTTTCGGGGAATAGAGAAAAACTCTCGGCAAAATTCGGAAAAATAGAGGACCTTTTAAACGAAGCCTCAGGATTTGCAGAGAATGTTATTGGAGAAGAGCAGGTTTACAAAGCATGTAAGCAAATGGAAAAAAGAGTTAGACTGTATCAAGAAAAACTTGATGAAATGATTAAAAATTACGATTTAATGATAGAAACGGAAGGCAGGAAAGTTGGTCAGATAAACGGGCTCACAGTTATAGATACAGGAGATCACTCTTTTGGTGTACCTGCAAAGATTACAGCAAATGTTTTTATGGGAAAGAATGGAATATTCGATATACAAAGAGAAGCTGATCTTTCTGGCAAAATCCATTCAAAAGCTGTTTTTACCCTTGAAAGCTTTTTTATGTCAAGGTACGCAAAAAAATTTGCCCCAACAATTGGCATTTTTACAAGTTTTGAACAGGTGTATTCCACCGTAGAAGGAGACAGCGCTTCCCTTGCGGAAACGTTAGCTATTATTTCTGCCATCTCCGGGATTCCAATAAGGCAGGAGATAGCTGTAACTGGCTCAATAAATCAATTTGGAGAAGTTCAACCAGTTGGTGGAGTTACAGAAAAGGTGGAAGGATTCTTCAGAGCATGCAAGCTCCGCGGATTAACAGGCAGTCAGGGAGTTATCATTCCCGAATCCAACCTTAAAAATCTTGTTTTAAAACCAGAAGTCATTCAGGCAGTAAAAGAAGGAAAATTTCACATTTATACCGTTAAGAACGTGGATGAAGCAATAGAGTTAGTGATGGAGCGGAAAGCTGGAAAGCTAACTAAGAAAGGAAATTATCCGAAAGACAGTGTTAACAGAGCGGTAGTTGATATGTTGAAGCA
>JAGHBG010000010.1 GCA_021161105.1 Thermotogaceae bacterium
CTATTCTGTTTGTTTTCCCGTTTTTATATTCTTCAAACAGCCTTTTTGCCCGTAATTTCAATAAATTAAGGGGATCGTTCCCGTCCAACACGAAAAATCTGTAACTGCCTATTTTAAAGGAGTAATAGTCTGGATAAAAGTACATGGAATACCTTAGCCCCGGTAGTTCATGATTTCCTTTAACTATAAATGATATTTTCCCAAATTTATGAAGTGTATTGAAAAATCTACGGTATTCTTCATCAATAAAATCAAAGTATGCTATATCTCCCAAATGCACTAAAAAATCTGCACATTTTTCTCTCTCAATAATTTTCTCCTGAACACGCTTTTCATCAGACCTTGTATCCCCATATACAAGTACTGTGAAATTGCTCAACTTACTTGATGGATAAACAATCTTTCCTTTTCCAATCAATAAATCATCTTGATATATTTCATACTCGAAGTTTTCTTTTAAAGGTACATGAACCCTGTGACGCAGTGCTGCTTCATCTATCAATGTGAATTCATCGTCAGCAGTTTTTATTTTGATTTTTAACAAGGAAAGCTCTGTAGATTCGAAATCAACAGTGGGCAGGCCATTTTCAAAAAGCCAAATTGGCGGATGATCCAAGAAGGGATATATCGAAAAAACTGCTGTTGCTAGTAATATCAATGTTACCCCAAAAAATCTTACCATATCTCAATCTCACTCCCCTGTGGTTTTTTAATAACTTCTTTTGCGCTCCCCTGATTTACAGAAATTTCCAGATACTCTGAGCTGTCCTTGTGGATTAACAAACACCCAATTTCAACATCTCCGAAAGCTTTGACAAATGGAATTTTGAACTTCTCTCCACCTATACTAACGTTAACCACATCACCAATTATTTTTCCCACTTTTTCCATAAAGTGCGCAGGTATATTTGTTTCAAGATTTCCAAAACCATCATAGTAAGCAAGTGTTCCTGTTATTCTATTACCTTCTATTGCAGGTTCTTTATCTTCAAAAATAACTAATTCCGAAAGTTCCCTTCCAAATTTTTCAATTGAAACTCCTTTATCTAAATGAGCTGCCACCGGTGCAAATATGTCTCTTCCATGAAAGGTGTAAGAAGCTCTCTTTTTGTAATAATACTTTTCATTCTCCAAAATCACAGCCCTTTTCAAACCAAATTTCTTTATCACTCCGGTAAAAACACCATTGTCAGGTCCCACAAAATAGTAGCCATTTTTTGTTTCTACTGCTATGGGATATCTCTCAGTACCAACTCCCTGATCAACAACCACTAAAAACACCGTACCTTTTGGAAAATCCTCAACTGCTCTCTCAAGCATGTAAGCAGCCATTCTAACATTGAAAGGTTCTATACCATGTACAAGATCTATTATTTCAGAGGAAGGACTTATTGTCTTTATCACCGATTTAGCTACACCTACATAATAGTTGGAATATCCCCAATCACTCATAAAGGAAATCACCGACATTCACCTCCATCAATATGTGTTATACTCTCTACGAAAAGGAGGAAAACAATGAGAAAACTCCCACTCTTTCTTTTTCTGCTATTTGCGATTATATCTTTTTCTTATGAAGTTGTGTATTACAAAGCCAGACTTTTTGGTGCAGATGTTATTGCAGGGGCATTCTATAGAACTATAGAAAAACCTGTTAGATTGCCGGAACTTGAAAATGTAAAAAGAGTCGTTGAAGAAATTGAAACCCCTCCATCAACGCTTATGATTGTAAAAGATGGAAAAGGTGATCCCATTATACTGGTGCACGGTCTTGATATTTATGAAACCCAAAAAGAAAGCCGATATAAAAAAATCTTCATCGATACTGTGCTCACAGCAATGAAGAATTTGGATTTAGTCAACCCGGTGTATATGTACAACTACCCTTCTACTTTTGAAAGCATGTGGATATCCGGTAGAAGATTGGCTACTTTTACTAAAGAATTAGAAATAAAAAACGCGATAATTATCGCTCACAGCAAAGGAGGACTTGTTACAAGAGCAGCACTTTTCTTCGGAGATTTTAAAAAAAGAGTTAAAAAAATTTATTTTCTCGGAACACCGCACCTGGGTAGTATATATGCTGATGCTTTTTTAATAAATCCTGATGATTTTGAACATTATTTTAAAGTAGATGAAAGGGAAGCCGAGCTTTTGAAAAGAACTCTCGTTTTGAGTTATACTGCTGGTTTTATAAACTCACCTGGCAGTAAAGAACTTGCGTGGATGAATCCTTTGTTGCCTCCTTTTGTAAATTACCCTGACGTTCAATTCGTGTTCATCGCTGGAATGATAGAGAATATGAGTGTGAAGGATATTGAGCAGTACATAAGCGTTAACATAAAAGAACCTATTCTTGCTCTGCCCGGCTTTGGTCTTTTTTACCTTGGATTGATATCCAGCCTGATAACGAATTCAAAACCATTCATAGCAGCTGTCGACGGACTTGTTCCTGTCAAAAGTGCCCTTGCACTTGGAAAACTTGATGGGAAAAAGTATCTTCTTGCTGGATACAATCATGCCGGTTTGTTCAGCAATGTGAAGCTCATGGAAGACATACTCAAAGGTAAATACTAAAAAATCCCCCTGATGGGGGAATATGGTGGAGGCGATGGGATTCGAACCCACGGCTTCTACCTTGCGAAGGTAGCGCTCTCCCAGCTGAGCTACGCCCCCACGCAGAGAGTATTTTACACTCAACCACCTTTTTTTACAACGGTTTATATCGGTCTAGCACCACTGTTCATGAACATAAATATCCTCCAATATATATCCTCCAGTTAACGTTTCGGGCAACTTCATTTCTTAGTAATTTGTTTTTGATATATCTCTGCCAAAAAACAAAAAGGCCCCCGCTGGGGCCTTTAACCCCTCGTAAATAATATTAACGATAAATTTACTTAAGCATTGGCACCCTTATGCCTTTTTCTTTAGCAGTGTTTATTGCTATTTCGTATCCTGCATCGGCATGTCTTACAACTCCAAGTCCTGGATCGTTGTTAAGAACTCTTTCAAGCTTCTGGTGAGCAAGATCTGTTCCATCAGCAACTATAACCATTCCGGCATGCAGGGAATATCCTATTCCAACTCCACCACCATGATGGAAGGAAACCCACGTTGCACCAGAAGACGCGTTAAGAAGTGCGTTAAGAATCGGCCAATCAGCTATGGCATCTGATCCATCTTTCATTCTCTCTGTTTCTCTGTATGGAGAGGCGACAGAACCAGTATCATGGTGGTCTCTTCCTATAACAATTGGGGCTTTGAGTTCTCCTTTCTTGACCATTTGATTTATAGCAAGCCCGAATTCTGCCCTTTCTCCGTATCTAAGCCAGCATATCCTTGCTGGAAGCCCCTGCCATTTGACTTTCTTCTGAGCCATTTCTATCCAGACTCTCAAATGATCGTCATACGGGAAAAGTTCAAGAACTTTCTGGTCAGTTTTGTAAATATCCTCAGGATCTCCTGAAAGTGCTACCCATCTGAATGGCCCGCTACCTTCAGAGAAGAGTGGCCTTATATACTCTGGAACATAACCTGGTATATCAAAAGCGTTCTCCACTCCTCCCTCTTCTTTTGCAAGTCTTCTTATATTGTTTCCATATTCGAAAGCTTTCGCACCCTGTTTTTGCATTTCAAGTATCGCCTCGATGTGTCTGGCAACGGATTCATAAACTCTCTTCAAATAACCTTCTTTATCTTTCTTTCTCATTTCTGCAGCTTCTTCCATAGAAAGTCCTGCTGGTATGTAACCGTTGAGCGGGTCATGAGCTGCTGTCTGATCTGTAACAATATCAGGGATTATTCCTCTTTTTACGAGTTCTGGATGAACTTCTGCAGCGTTTCCCAGAAGCGCTACAGAGATAGGTTCACCTTTTTTAAATGAATCCTGAATCATCTTTAAAGCTTCATCAAGGTTATCTGTCCATGCATCAACATATCCTGTCTTAAGTCTTCTTTCGATCATTCTCCTGTCAACTTCCACCGCAAGGATGGAAGCTCCGTTCATTGTCGCCGCAAGTGGTTGCGCTCCTCCCATTTCTCCAAGTCCTGCAGTAAGCACCCATTTTCCTTTTAAGGTTCCGTTAAAATACTTCTTCGCAACTGCGTAGAATGTTTCATAAGTTCCTTGAAGAATTCCCTGAGTTCCTATGTATATCCAGCTCCCGGCGGTCATCTGTCCGTACATTATAAGTCCTCTTTCTTCGAGTTCTCGGAAATATTCCCAATCAGCCCATTTAGGAACAAGGTTGGAATTCGCTATCAAAACTCTTGGAGCCCATTCATGGGTTTTAAATACAGCTACAGGTTTTCCACTCTGAACAAGAAGTGTTTCATCATTTTCCAGTTCTTTTAAAGTTTCCACTATTTTCCAGAAAGATTCCCAGTTTCTCGCTGCCCTTCCTGTCCCTCCATAAACGATTAAATTAGCGGGATCTTTCGCAACTTCAGGATCCAGATTATTCATCAGCATTCTCATTGCAGCCTCAGTTTGCCAGCTTTTACAGCTGAGCTGCGTTCCCCTTGGAGCTCTTATAACTGGTGCATCAGACATACCTACCCCTCCTCTCTTTATTAATAACATATATTAATTC
>JAGHBG010000183.1 GCA_021161105.1 Thermotogaceae bacterium
CCAAAATAGTAATAAGCAATCCTAATAATATAAAGTTTCACCCTGATGATTTGAATAATTTTCAAGGATTCGGTAATTACTTCCAAAATTTCTCAGCAAAAATAGTAATAGGAAGAGGAACATACATTGCTACAAACGTTGGAATAATTACCGTTAATCATAATTTAAAAACTTAGATAAACATTTACCAGGAAAAGACGTTGTTATTGGTGAGAAATGCTGGATTGGAATGAATTGTCATATTACCGGGTGTAACTCTAGATCCACAGACCTTTATAGGTGCTGGAAGTGTTGTCACCAAAAGTTTTCCTGAAGGAAATCGTGTTATTGCTGACAATCCTGCAAGAGTAATAAGAAGGTTATGACATCTAACATTCATTAAGGAGCTGATTGTATGAATGCCAATAATTATGCAAAAAAAATAATACTTGACTTCGACTGCAATTACTGGGATAAAAGAAAACTCAATTCAAACTCTTTTTCCTTAGTTCCGAAGAATATGCTGGAAGCTTTTTCTGAAAGAAATCCAGAAACGCTCAGAGAAAAGGGATTGCCATACATTTACGTTATTGAGTCTAGTGAAGGTAATATCACAGTTGAGGCTTCTGCAGGAGTCATACGAGCAATGCCAATTTTTTTTAGTCTTTTAGGTGATGGAACGTTTGTTCTTTGCGATAATCCTTTAAAAATTAACTCTCTTAGTCACAAGAATCAATTACCAGGACTGTCAATTCTTGAGTATCTTTCTTTTGGGTATGTCACCGGTTCTCGTACATTGTTGGTTGATGTAAATCAACTACAAGCTGGAGAATCTCTTACACTGAAAGATGGAAAACTCAAAGTTAGAAATGAGTATGTTTACGACGTATTACCTTTGGAAAGTAAAACCTATGAAGAATTTGTTGAAGAGCTCAAAGTGGTTACCGAAAAAGTTTTTTCTTCGCTAATTAAAAATCTAGATGGGCGAATCCCTGTTGTGCCACTTAGTGGAGGCTATGACTCTCGCTTCATTGTTTCTATGTTAAAGCTTGCTGGAGTTAAAGATGTCATTTGTCTTAGTTATAGTATTCCGGGTAATTTTGAAAGTAAAATCAGTAAAGCGGTAGCTGAAAAGCTCGGGTATGAATGGCATTACATTGAGTATGGAAAAAAGAAGTGGATCAACACATTTAGCATTGATGAATTTAACTCATACCTTCGTTTTGCTCATAACTTCACGTCAATAAGCTGTTTCCAAGAATATCTTTCCACAAAATTTTTCGATACTCAGATAAAACAGGAAGGCAAATCAAATTATATCTTTATTCCTGGACACGCAGCTGATTTTGTTGCGGGGTCTCATCTAAATGCATTGGTATTAGCTGCAAAAAGCAGAGAAGACATTGTTGATTCAATTCTAGCAAAACATTATAATCTCAGAGCACAACCAATAAATGACATTATCAAGCACGAGGTTAAAGAAAGGGTTAGTAAAGATTCTGAAGTAACTTCTGAACTGTTCAGACTGTATGAAATCTGGAATTGGCGAGAAAGACAATCTAAATTCATTGCTAACGCAAACAGGATATACGAATACTTTGGATATAGTTGGTCAATGCCTTTTTGGAATAAAGAATTTATTGATTTTTGGAGCAAAGTTCCATTAAAATTGAAGTACAAGAAAAAACTTTACGACGAGTATCTTGAAAATAACATTTTCAATAAACTGGGAATTGATTTTGACAGGAAAGAGCGAGAAGCAAAAAGAGCGGCAGAATTGAAAACTGCTTTTGCTATGAATACTACAATAAAGCAGAAAATCAAGGGAATAGCAAAAAAGCACAAAATGATGGTAAATTTCTATAGATCATTTAGAAAGTTATTCAAAAGTCAGTTAAATCCGTGTGCTTTTGACACTGCAAATCCGTATTTGTTAAAAATAGCCGCGAAGAAGTATCCATCAGGCTATTTAGAACTCCAGAGAATGTTAAAAGAGAATTTTCCCAATGGAAGAGGCGGAGATCCAAATTCCTATGTTGCAGATTATATAATGAGTTCAATTCTAGAAAAATATGGAGATAACATTATATGGGATTGATTAAAGACACCGCTTATGTTATGTTATCAAATATAATCTCGGTCGGTGTGAATTTTTTTTACTATCCAATACTTGTCAGACTTTATGGTTTCACATCCGACATTTTTGGCAACTTTCAGTACATTGGTTCAACACTTGGAGTTATAACCGCTTATTCTGTGTTAGCAATGGATATTGCTTATATATCCGAAAGAAAGAAGCATTCAAAAATCGAACAGTCTGAGTTTCTGATCTGGTTTTTGATAATCGGGATACTAATCAAATCGATTTCGGTAATTTCCTGGGCTATAATAACAAAAGATATGTTTTTCGGTACAATGGGAATTATACTTGGTATTCCTCAACTAATAAGTGTTTCAATTCAGCTTCTTTTGAAGGATGAAAAAAAATTCAAATTTCTTTCATTGATGATCGCAATCCAGGCAATTTCAAACGTATTTTTTGGTATTTTAATAGGTTTTTTTCTTCAAAACTCTCTTTGTCTAATTTTAGCATCTTCACTAAGTTTTGTTGTTTCTGTTGTAATTATC
>JAGHBG010000022.1 GCA_021161105.1 Thermotogaceae bacterium
AATTTCCCCCCAGGGAGCTAAGGTAAAATCATAGTCAAATAAAAATGTATCAAAACCGGCTCCGAAGAGCCGGTCATAATCAACATCTTCTATACTTTTTACATGCTCAATTGGAAAAAGTTCACTAAGCACTTCCGTTATTCACCTCAATCTTTTCTACCTCGTATGGAACTATATTCTTAATTCCTCTCAAAAGTTCCATCAAATCATTGTAAAGATCTTCAGGAACAATTATTCTCAAAAGACCATTATCATACTTCCTTATATTAGCAAGGTTATCTTCCACTTCCAATATGTAACTCAAATCATGGATTTTATCTTTATTGATTTTCAAGTATAAATCGAATTCCTTTTTCATTTCTCTTTCCCTTTTCTTCTAATTATTTGGAAAGTTAGAGACTTAAGTGAAACAGCTATATCCACATTCTCTACAGGTACAGAAACATTTATTACCGTTGGGGCAAAATTTAATATTCCCTCAACCCCGGCTTTCTCAGCAGCTTCAGCAACCTGCTGTGCTGATTCTTTGGGTACACAAATTACAGCTATCTTAACATTATTTTCCTTTACAAATTCTTCCAAATCATCCATATGATGAATTTCTGCCTCGTTCACCTTTTTGCCAACCTTTCTTCCATCAACATCAAAAAGTGCTACTACATCAAAACCCTGTTCCTTTATACCTTTATACCCCGCTATGGCCTTTCCAAGATTCCCCGCACCTATGACAATGGCTTTCCATACACTTTCAAGTCCGAGAATGGCTTTAAGTTTTTCTAACAAATTGTCTATATTGTATCCAACGCCTCTTTTGCCAAACTCACCAAAATAAGACAAATCTTTTCTAATTTGGCATGCTTTTATTCCCAACCTCTGTGCTAACTCTTTGGAAGAAGTTTTTTCCTTACCTTCTTCTTTCAATCTTTGCAAACACCTGTAATAAACCGCTAACCTCCTTATAGCTGGTTTCGGTATCTTCATAAATTCATCACCTCACACCACAATATTGATTATCTTCCCCGGTACATATATTACCTTTTTGGGAGTTTTTTCACCAAGAATTTTTGCTATCTTATCTCTAACTAATGCTTTCTTTTTTATTTCATCTTCATCTTCATCGACAGATATGATCATTCTATCTCTCACCTTTCCATTAACAAGAATAGCTATCTCGATTTCTTCAGCTTTTAAAGCATCTTCATCCCAGGCTGGCCATGCATTAAACATAACACTTCCTTCATATCCAAGATCGTTGTAAAGTTCATCAGCCATATGAGGAGCAAAGGGTGAAAGTATAAGAATGAAATTCTCTATAACTTCTCTTAAAAGCTGTTTGTTCCATTCATTCTCTGGAGTATTATTCAAATAATCTATTACGGCGTTAACAAGTTCCATAAGGCCACTTATAGCTGTATTAAATTTAAAACCTCCTTCTATATCTTCAGTTATTTTCTTTATCATCTGGTGAAGCTTCCTTCTAAGAGCTTTCTCCTTCTTGTTTTTCAAAGAAGGCTTACCAGTCAGCCTGACATCTTTCACTTTTTCTATAATCCTCTGCGCAGCATTCCAGAGCCTTTTTGCAAATCTATGTACTCCTTCTATCCCTGCATCGCTCCACTCAGCATCTTTTTCTGGAGGAGCCATAAATAGTATGTACATCCTTAATGTATCTGCACCGTACTTCTCTATCATATCATCAGGTGAAACGACATTGCCCTTTGACTTACTCATCTTTGCTCCATCCTTGTATATCATCCCTTGAGTAAAGAGATTGGTGAATGGTTCATCGTAGTCTACATATCCAAGATCATGGAGGACCTTTGTGATAAACCTTGAATACATAAGATGCAAAACAGCGTGTTCCACTCCACCTATGTACTGATCAACAGGCATCCAGTAGTTAACGTCATCAACATCAAAAGGCTTGTCATCCATTCTGGGATTGATGTACCTCAAGAAATACCACGAAGAATCAACGAATGTATCCATAGTGTCAACTTCTCTAACAGCTGGCCCACCACATACAGGACATGTTGTCTTTTTAAATTCCTCATGGGTCTCAAGCGGCGACTGCCCGGTTGGCATGAACTCAACATCTTCCGGAAGTTTTACAGGTAGCTGATCTTCTGGTACAGGAACAATTCCGCACTTTTCACAGTAAACTACCGGAATAGGTGCACCCCAGTATCTTTGTCTCGATATAAGCCAATCTCTCAGTTTGTACTGAACGGATCTTTTGCCTATTCCTTTCTCCTCAAGCCATCTTACTATCTTTGGAATTGCCTCTTCAGAGGTAAGGCCGGAAAATTCCCCGGAGTTTACAAGTATACCTTTTTCTGTGAAAGCTTCATCCATTTTATCTGGATCAAGGTCAGAACCATCCCTTGGTTTTATAACAACTCTTATTGGAAGATTGTATTCCTTTGCAAATTCGAAGTCACGCTGATCATGAGCTGGAACTGCCATTATAGCTCCTGTTCCATATTCCATAAGTATATAATTTGCGGCATATATAGGAACTTTCTCTCCATTAACAGGATTTATTGCGTATCTTCCAAGAAAGTATCCTTCTTTTTTTGTGCCTTCGGCAACTCTTGCGAACCTGTTCTGCTGGCTAACTTTTTTTAAGAATTCCTGCAGGCCGTCTCTTTTATCTTCTGTAACAATCTGCTCAACTAAAGGAGATTCTGGAGCTATCGCCATAAACGTAACTCCCCAGAGGGTGTCTGGCCTCGTGGTAAATATTCTCATCGTTAAGTCAAGACCTTCTATTGGAAAATCAACTTCTGCTCCTTCACTTTTCCTAATCCAGTTTCTCTGCATCGTCTTAACATGTTCTGGCCAGCCTTCAAGCTTATCAAGGTCCTTCAGTAATTCTTCTGCATAATCAGTTATCTTAAAGAACCATTGCTCAAGGTATTTTATAGTAACAGGTGTTCCACACCTTTCACACTTTCCATCTTTAACCTGCTCATTGGCAAGAACTGTCTTACAATTTGGGCACCAGTTAACAGCTGCTTTTTTCTTATATGCAAGCCCCTTTTCATAAAGTTTCAAAAACAACCACTGAGTCCACTTATAATAATCCTCTCTGTGAGTTGCAATTTCTCTATCCCAATCATAGCTTATACCTATTCTCTTTATTTGGTTCCTAATCGTTTCTATGTTCTTTTCAGTCCAAACTTTCGGATGAATCTTATTTTTTATAGCTGCATTTTCAGCCGGAAGACCAAAAGAGTCATAACCAAAAGGATGAAGTACATTGTAGCCTCGCATTCTTTTGTATCTCGCCACTATATCTCCTATAACATAATTTTTAACGTGTCCAACATGAGCTGTTCCTGATGGATAAGGAAACATAACAAGAGCATAATACTTTGGTCTTTCAGACCTCTGATCAGCTTTAAAGAGATTGTTCTCCTCCCAGTATTTCTGCCATTTAGGCTCTATCTCTGAAGGTTTATACTCTTTCACAGAATCACCTCCGAAATTTCAAAAACTTTTGTGAATTATAACATCATAAATTAGTATTGTGAATTTTTTATTTTTAAATAAATTCCTCACTTAAATAACATAAAATCTGCGTCAAATTCAGCCATTATTAATGGAATGTGTTTGAAA
>JAGHBG010000189.1 GCA_021161105.1 Thermotogaceae bacterium
ATTTTGTTCCATTTTTGATCTTGTTATGAGATTTTTGGTTCCGTTCCATATTCCATCCAAAAGCTTTTGGATATCCTCTTCCGATAATTTTGATTTTTCTGCTAACTTTTCATTAATTACGCCATAGAAAGCGATCAGAGCGTAGGGAACGACATATTCCTCTCTTATGCTTCTTTGTCCTTTTCCTTCCTTTGATGTGAATGCCGCCGTTCCTTGAATAAGTTCCCACTTAGCCTTATGGAGGGATCTACCATAACGGAACTGAACCGCCCCTGTTAAGGAATTTCCAAGTGCGCTTTTGCTCTTTTCTGGCATAACTATTCCAAAGAGTCTGACATCTATGCACTTGTCGATGGCGTCTTCAAGTTTGGTTATCCCAAGTTCTTTCATTCTCTCTGATGGATGCACCGCTTCACTGCTTACCCACAATTTTTCTCTGTGAAAATCCTTCAGGTAGTCTCGTATTGTCCTTTTTAACCTAACATCGGTAACTATTATCGTATCGGTTTCCTGATCTATTCTTGGTTTGTTCTCGTCCATTGGATCACCGTTGGGATTTCCCCACTTTACATCGTAAAGAAAGAGGATTTCACTCCTGTTTTTCACTATCATCATCTTCCCCCCTTATAAATCTTCTGTACATCGACATTCCTATTGTGAATACGAAGTTTATTTCATCCACGGTAGCGTTCCAATCTCCCGCTTCAAGGAAGTACTTTGAAGCTCTCTCAAGTTCCCTATTTGTTCTTTCGCTCTCTATTTTGTACTGCATCAGTTTGCTCTTTATCTCTGGCAGCAGTCCTTCTACATCTTCCTTTCTCATTTTTAAACCTTTTAGTTTCTTCAAAAATGGCGCGCTTCCTTTCTCTCTTTGCTGAAAATCCAGTATATATCCCGTTAGAACACCTGTTAAAAATACTGCCTTTTTCCATGCGGTGTCAAAGAATTTTTCGTACCTTTCAAAAAAACTGCCTTTTTCCACAACTTCACCTCCTTTTCCAACCACACCTAAGAGGGACAAGAATATGTAAGACGAGAACGCGAGCTTTCCTGAGTGAGCTATAGAAGATAACACGTTTTTGACATTTTGAGAGAAGATGTTTTTCCTTATCCAAGATATGGCTGCGTTCAAGAATAGATCTTTAGAAAACGTGCCTTTTGAGTAAATACACCTTACAAGTTCAAGGAAGTTTCTTTCTGATTTCAAACCAGAGGAAATAATGTTGTGAAAGACCTTCAAAGTGGGATCGTAGATATCTTTTTCAGTTTGAAACTCCTCTAAGTCACTATCTTCTTTGAAGTCGTGTGAATTTGAGAAATTCTCGATGGAGATACATCTTCAATATGAAGAAGTATTTTCTCTTCGTTGTTGGAAATTCTCAAGATGACAAAATCGTAGTGAATGCTTATTTCATCAGACAGAATTTCTTCAAGCTCTCTCTCTATATTTGCAAAAGTTGTCCTTCCTTTTTTTGAAAAGATATTTGTTATGTTGTTTACAACTTTTTTAATTCCAAGAGAATCTCCAGATGGAATTATCCAAAGCTTGCCTCCACCGAAGAAGGAAAATGTGAGATTCTCGTTTATGAAGTTTCTCGCAGCTTTGAGGTCGGCAAAGCAGTCCATACATATATTGGAAATCCCTGCAGAATTTCTGGACATAACAGGAGTAAATCCGGGCTTGTCAAAGGAAGAAAATTTGAAAACTTCGTTTAATATGGGATAGGAATCTACTTCCCTTCCGCACAGAAAACATCTGCTGTGGGCATCTTTTTTGGAGCTTTTCAAAGATTCGGTAAGTCTCGATCTAAAAACCTCTGCTATTCCTTCATGGTCTGCAGGATAGATTATTTCTCCGTTTATCTTAACTACAATTACAATTGCAAGATTTTGTCTTTCCCTTTTGTCGATCTGAGTGAGCTTTTCATAAATGGCATCAAAGCTACTTAAGAGAACTTCATATATGTCCTTTGTTTTCTCATGATTAAAGAATTCTATCAGCTTTTTCAGGGCGTTTTTGTCTTTTTTGTCATCTCCTTGAAGGTATATCGAAGGAGAAAATGAGACGGAAAAATTTCCCTTTTTCTGGTAGAAGAATATTTTTTCATCGTTTACACCAACCTCTGAAAAAACAAGATCTTCAAATTTTTTCTCATCAAGATTTATAACTATTAAATACTTGTCCCTTCCGAGATTTTGGGAGAGCTTCTTCTCAAACGGGAGGTCCTTCACATAAACCTTGGCTATATCATAAATTTTCTCTATCACTTTATCACCTCCGCAAACCCAAAACCCATACCCGTTTTTTCCCCAAAACCAGCGTTATAGCCAAATTTGATAAGTTCCCTATCGCCTTCTATTAGGAAAGGAAATAGATATCCTCTTACATAGCTGTCTTTTATTTTTACAAGCTTGCTTATCCTTTTCTTATTGTTTATATAGTCCCAATCTGGAATTATCTTAACCTCACCTTTTGGCGGCCTTCCGTAAAACGCCTCGTATTTTCTTTTAAGGTTCTCTGAAAATCTTTGGAAAAATTCCTTATCAAATGGCGAGAGATACTTATGAAGAAGCTTCCCGTTTTTCTCAACAGGTTTGCTCAAAACAAGTGGTGATAAAAGTTTCATCTTTTCCATTTCTGTTATCTCGACATCTTCGAGTATCGATATAAAGTTCGGGTAAAAAATTCCATTCCCCAATTTTACTTGCAGAAGACTTGCAGCGCCTTTCATAAGGGTTTCTATTATTTTTTTGTCTGGAGAGGAAACATAGAACTTCACATAGGAATTTTCAGGTGACAAGACGAGGTGGCTGCTTATTATCTTTCCATTTTTTGCAAAAAGCCTTGAAAATGTATAGAACTTAAAGCCGGTGCTGCTGTGGAGCTTCTCTGCGAGTGAAGTGTCAACTTCTTTTATAAAAGACAAGATTACCGCTAATAAACTGTGGTTGTAGTTGAGGTTTATTTTAACTTCAGTTTTTTGAAATTCTGGATCAGGTGTAAGGCTTATAACACATCGCATATTATTATTTTAACAAATTTGCATGCAAACAAAACAATTTAGCAGATTTTATTGGCCTTGATACTTAGTAAGATGATTAAGTCTATTTTCTTTGATCTTTTTCCACACTACCTTCACTTTTCTATCGCAAAGTTCTCCTTTATCTTTTATTATCTTACGCCCTCTTTCTATTAACTGGTTAATATCTTCATGTCCATCCAGGCATCATTTTTTGGTGACTATTGACATTTTTAGGAATTTTTTTGCTATAATAGTTGTGTAAAAAGTTAAATAAGGTTAATTTAATTTATCTGATTGATTAATTTAATGTCGACTAATTAATTCATTTGTTAAA
>JAGHBG010000195.1 GCA_021161105.1 Thermotogaceae bacterium
AGATATAATAGTGGGTTTTCCTGGGGAAACCGAAAGGGACTTTCTGGAAAGTGCCGAAGCTGTGGAAAAAGTTCGATTTTCTCGAGTTCATGCTTTCAGGTATTCAAAGAGGAGTGGAACGCCTGCAGCTTTAATGAAAGATCAAATTCCGGGAAATGTTAAGAGAAATAGAATAACTTACCTTGAGAATGTTGCTAAAGAAGTTGCAAAAGAATATAGAAAAGAGCTTGTAGGAAAGACTGTAGAAGTCCTCGTTGAAAATAAAAAACTGGGTTTTTATCATGGATACGATCAGTATTACATCTATCATGAGATGGTTTCAGGTGAAACAGGAGAACTTAAGAGCATGAAAATAGTGCATGTTACTGATGAGGGGGTTATTTCAGTTGAAGCTAATAATTAAGGAAGGAAAAGAATGTGAGGAAAATTGTCTGAAGTTTTCTCCTTATGAGCCTGTGGTTTATGAGACTTTAAGAACATATAACAAAAAACCTCATTCATTGGAGGAACACTTCAGAAGGCTTTTAAAATCCTCTTCGTTTGTGGATATAAAGGTTAAAATTACCGAAGAAGATATAGAGAATTTTGTAAAAGATTTCTGCAAGGATAAAGAAAGCGAGTGTTATTTCAAAATATATATAGATTCTTCCAATAGTTTTTATATAGAAGCAACTCTTTTGGAAGATAGCACGCCACAACCTGCTAAAATCGGTTTTTCTCCATACAGAAAAGCACCTGATTCTTCAATTCCTTCTCAACTTAAAATTATTACAAGAAGTGACATTCTATTGACAAGAATAAATAAAGGCGATAATTATGATTTATTAATGTTGAATTCGAAAGGATTTGTGGCTGAAGGATCATTTTCCAATGTATTTTTTGTGAAAGACGGTGTCCTAATAACCCCTCCCTTGGATTGCGATGTTTTGGATGGAATAACAAGATGGAATGTCATGGAAGTAGCAAAAAATTCTGGAATAAAAGTTATTGAGAAGAGAATACAGCCGTGGGAAGTCTTTCTGTTTGATGAGATTTTCTTAACCCATACCAGCAAAGGAATTGTACCTGTTAGAACAGTCGTTAATAAGAACTTTGAAGCTCCAGGAAAGATTACAGGTTATCTCATAGATTCTTTCAAGAGCTTCGTGAGAAAATCTTAACCTTTCCTTGCAATGTCGGTCTTGCTCCTCTTGCTGGGTACACAAACAGAGTTTTCAGAAAGATAGCTTACCAGCATGGGGCATGTTTTGCCTATACGGAGATGATTGCAGCAAGGAGCGTCTTTGAAAACTTCGAGACAGTAGAAAAGATGTTACCTGACGATAATGAGCCTTTTACTGGGATTCAGATATTTGGAAGTGATGTTAGCTATATGGTAAAAGCCTCTGTCTATTTGCAAAAACATGGAAAATTTATTGATATAAACGCAGGATGTCCGGTGAAAAAGGTTATCAAGAAAGGTGCTGGAGGAGCTCTCGTTAGGGATTTATCAAAACTCCTGGAAATGGTGAAAGAGATAAAAAGAAACATTGAAATTCCTTTAACTGTTAAGACAAGAATTGGATGGGACAGGGATGAAGCTGAAAGGATTTATTATTCATTGGCAAGCGCTGGGGCGGATTTGGTAGTTTTTCACGCGCGAACTGTAAAACAGGGTTTTACTGGCAGGGCAGATTGGAAAGTGCTTGGAGGAATAAGAAAAAAACCTGTTCCGCTTTATATAAGTGGTGACATATTCACACCAGAAGATGCAAAAGCTGCTCTTGAAATTTCTGGAGCTGATGGAGTCGTTGTTGCAAGAGGGGCTATAGGAAATCCATGGATATTTGATCAGATAAGAAATTATATAAGCACTGACAATTACAAAGAGCCTTCTGTGAAGGATAGATTGAACTTATTTTTAAATCACATAGAAGAGAATGTCGAGTTTTTTGGCGAGCCAAACGGAATAATTGAGATGAGAAAATTCATCGCAGGCTATACAAAATCTCTTCCGTTTGCAAGGAGATTCAGAGAGAGATTTATGAAAGTTCAAACACTTGAAGAAGTTCGCCAAATTTTTAGAGATTTTATGAAGAACCTTACTTAGCCCAAAGATCTTCACAGGATATTTTGGGACATTATCGTAAAGTGTGTAAAAAGAGATAAAGGAAAGGCAAAAAGACAAAATAAAATGCTATACTCAACACATCCCATCAAAAAGGTAGTGATATCATGAGTGGTCAGAAAAGAAAACATAATTCCAAACCCTATGGAGACACATCACCTCAAGAAAAATACATGCAAATCATAAACCAGGCAAAACAGTTAGTTAGAGACCTTCTACAAGAAGCCCTCGATGAGAAATTCGAATACTTCATGGATTATCCTAAATACTCAAGAGATGACCAAAAAGACAACTACAAAAATGGCTCCATACCCAAAACAATCAAAACATCTATGGGAAAAATGCAGATCAGCACTCCAGGAGGGTGTTTTTGAGTAATGAATCACTGAGCAAGAGCTTATATTTATCGATAATAAGAATAGAAAAGAAATGGACTGGAAAGAAGATGAAAAATTGGGGGATAATCTACGGACAGCTTAAACAAA
>JAGHBG010000113.1 GCA_021161105.1 Thermotogaceae bacterium
CCATAAGCCCATGAAAAACCCCGGTATCTATGTAAACCCAATCTTTGCCGAGCCTTCTTGATCTTAAAACAACGCTACTAACTAAAGTTCCAGCATCTCCAACCATATATCTCCCAGGTTCCGTTGCTATTTGAACTCCATTCCCTATATATTTCTTAACAGAATCTATAATCACAGAAGCTATATCTTCTATCTTTGGAATTGGCTTTACATGCTTTACAGGCCAACCTCCACCTGTGTTCAAAAAGTCGAGTATTATATGATATCTTTTGGCAACTTCATTGAATACAACCGATGCATCCTTTATCGCAATTTCCCAATTTTTTGGGTTATAGTTCTGGGAACCTACATGAAAGCTAACTCCAATCGGTTGTAATCCTCTAAATCTTGCCCAATCAACAAGCTCTATTGCGTGATCAACAGTTGTACCGAACTTTCCAGAAAGTGGCCAGTCGCTTTCAACCCCTGAAGTATGGATTCTTACAAAAACTTTCGCTCCAGGTGCATATACAGCTATTTTATCGATTTCCATCTCGCTATCAACTGCAAAGAGTTCCACTCCCATTGTGTAGGCAACATCAATATCCCTTGCCTTTTTAATAGTATTTCCAAAGCTCATTTTACCTGGATTAACTCCTAGCTTTATAAGCTTCATTATTTCTCCAAGGGACGCTACATCAAAACTGCTTCCTTCTCTGTTGAGTTGTTTCAAAAACTCAACATGTGAATTGGCTTTAACAGCGTAGTATATGACTACATTTCCGTTGAAAGCACGATGTAGATTTCTATAATTCTTAACCACCTTTTTAGGGTCTATAACTAAAAATGGAGTTTCAACAAATTCCAAACTTTCCTCCAAAAGCGGAGGGTACTTCATATCTCTTCACCGACCTCCATCCTCACAAATCTACTAACCTGGATATTCTCTCCTATCTTGGCCACTGCCTCAGTTATAATATCTTTGACCTTCTTCCCATCTTCAAATATATAATCTTGCTCTAAGAGACAATTTTCCTGGAAGAACTTTTCAAGTTTTCCTTCAACTATCTTTTCAACAATATGTTCTGGCTTTCCACTGTCTTTAAGCTGCTCTCTGTAAATTTCCTTTTCTTTTTCTATAACTTCCTGTGGTACAGACTCTCGTGAAACCCATCTTGGATTCATAGCAGCAACCTGCTTAGCAAGGTTGTAGGCGAGTTCTTTAAATTCATCGGTTCTCGCAACAAAATCTGTTTCACAGTTGAGTTCCAAAAGAACTCCTATTCTCCCATTGAAGTGAACGTATGAAGTTATGATTCCTTCAGAAGTAGCTCTTCCGGCCTTTTTAGCAGCCTTTGCTGCACCCTTTTTTCTCAGGATTTCTACTGCCTTATCAAAATCTCCTTCAGCTTCTTCAAGAGCTTTTTTACAATCCATCACTCCCGCTCCTGTCATCTGCCTTAACTTCTTCACCATGTCCATAGAAATCTTCATATTATAAATCCCTCCCTTTACTCTGGTGTTTGGTTTAATTCCGTGTTAGTATATCACAAATTCATAGTTAAGTCCTTTAGATTTTCTACCATGAAATCGTACTTTCTATCAAGCAAATACTTTACATCAAAAACTTCACTTTCTACTTTTCTTGCTCTGAAGAGAACATCCTGCACATCTCTTCGAGCAAAGCCACTGTAGCCTTTTAAGAATTCCCTTGAAAAATACTCTGTTTTTTTACTTCCAACTGAAACAAAAGGAACACCAAAATACATAGCTACCAGATTTGGATGAAATCTCTCACTTAAAATAAGATTAGAACAAACAATCTTCTCTATATCCAATCCCATATAGATATTAGAAGGATAACAACGCAGGTTCCCATGCATATCTTCATTTGCTGCTATAAAGATCTCTACATTTCTACCTTCAAGTTTAAAATTTTTCACAATATCCTCCCAGAATTCGTCAAAATACTTTGGAACCACAATAACATCATACCTATTTTTACAATTAATATTTAAAGATCTTAAATATTCAATAGCAACATCCGTACCAGCATATACATTTCCGCTCAAATGTTTCAAATAACGTTCAGATACCTTATCTCTCGGGAAGAAATACACCAGATTTTTTCTCGCTGTTCTTCTTAAAAGAAACTTTGAAAAGCTTCTTTTAAGCGGTCCAAAACTTGTTCCAAGGAAAATAACCGGTTTTTTTAAAAATACAGAAATCTTTGCTATTAAATCGTAATATAAAAAACTTCTAAAACTTGTTACATCTTGATAAAGCCCCCCACCACCAAACACAACAACATTTGACCTAATGATGGCAGATAAAATATCCCCGATAGAAAATCTTCTATATACCTTTGCACCAGCAATAAATTGATCGGTGGAAGGATAAAAAATCCCTACTGAATTAAATCCAATATTTTTTAATATTCTTCGAACTGACTTTAAGAGAATCTCATCACCAAAATTCCCGTAACCATAATATCCTACCACGACCGCTTTCCTCAGGATAAAATCCCTCC
>JAGHBG010000176.1 GCA_021161105.1 Thermotogaceae bacterium
ACTTACGCAGTACACAGGCTGTGTAAAGTAATGAGAGTACACCGAAGCGGATATTATCAATGGCTAAACCAACCCATTTCCAATAGAGAATTTGAAAATAAGAAGTTACTCACCCATATAAAAGAAGCTTACAAAGAGTCCAATGGTGTATATGGCTCAAGAAATATTCATAAAGATCTAAAAGAGCTTGGCATACATGTCAATAAAAAACGTGTAGCAAGACTGATGAGTGAAGCTAAACTCTATGGAGTAGGCACATATAAACGTAAACCTTCTAGCAAAGCTGGTGCACTGCACAAAGCCCATCCAAATTATGTGAAGCGATGTTTCATAGTAGATAAGCCAAATGATACCTGGGTAAGCGACATCACTTACATTAGAACTAAAGAAGGATGGATTTACTTAGCCACTGTACTTGACCTTTATAGTAGAAAAATCATTGGTTGGGCTACAGGGCATAGGCAAACTACACCTTTGATAATTAAAGCCCTTAAAATGGCTACAGCAAGACTTCAAAGTACAGACAGCGTGATACTTCACTCTGATCAAGGAAGTCAGTATAGTTCATATGACTATACCAAACTTGCAAAAGTACACAACATTACTTTGAGTATGAGCAGAAGAGGTAATTGTTATGATAATGCAGTCGCAGAGAGCTTTTTTAAAACACTTAAAAAAGAGCTGATTAGAAAACAAAAATTCGAGACTAGAGACATCGCAGCATCAAAGATATTTGAGTATATCGAAATGTTCCACAACGCCAAAAGACGATATAGTTATTTGGATTATATTTCACCAAATGAATTTGAAAGAAGGTATAATATTGAGATGTCTAAAACTGAGGCTTTTACTGAATTAGAAAGTGTCTAGGTTATAGGGGTCATTCCACAGTAGTGATTTTACAACACACCATCTATAAGCTTTTGTCTACACTTCCAGCTTGCCATGAGGCTTCTGCGTTCTTTGTCTAGTTCGGCTTGGACTTTCTGAGTATTAACCTTAGCAAGCTCTTGTCATCATTCTCCATCAGTTTGATCGTCAAATTTTGCTTTCATCGTAGGATTTCCATATGTTAATTTTTTAATGGTTAAGTCATCAGCTTTATTGTTTGCCAAGCGTAAGTTATTTTCCGATGACAGTAGCGCATCTTTTGTTTTCTGAAGATGACTTATTGTTTTATCAATTTCATCAATAGCTGTTTTAAATTTGCGACTTGCTAAATCATAATTTCTAGCAAACCCTGTTTTAAATGCATTTATTTTTTCTTCAAAATTAGTTATATCTATGTTTTGATTTCTCATCATATTTAATTCTGCTTTATATTCCATAGAGTTCATCGCAGCATTTCTCAGAAGTGTAATTATCGGAATAAAAAATTGAGGACGAACTACATACATTTTCTCAAATTTATGAGAAACGTCGGCTATACCTGTATTGTAGAATTCATTATCTGCTTCTAAAAGAGAAACTAAAACGGCATATTCGCAACCCTTTTCTTTACGGTCTTTATCTAGCTTTGCAAAGAAGTCTTCATTTCTCTTCTTCGTTGTAGTCTCATCATTCTCATTTTTCATTTCAAACATAATTGAAATAATTTCATTCCCATCTTCATCAGTTTCTTTATAAATATAATCACCTTTAGTGCCACCACGTGAATCATTATCTTTTTCAAAGTAAGCATCCTGAAAGCCTGTTGCTCGTAGTTTATTAAATTCAACTTCACAATGTTGTTCTAATGTTTCACCAACCATCTTAGTTGAAAGTTTCTGCTTGAAATTTTTCAGACGATCAATCTCATCATCTTTCATTTTGATAGTTTCTTCTTTCACGACGAGTTGATTCGTAAACTTTTCTTTAATTGATTTTTCCAGTAATTCTTGTTCTGTCTCTTTTATTTTTAAATCAGTTATCAGGTCATCACGTTCTTTTTCTATTTTTTTAGTGGCCTCTGAAATTTCAAGTTTTTTCTCTGTCTCGGCATTTATAATTTTAGATTTCATTTCAGAAATTTCTAATTCATTCTCTGCTAATGTTTTCGCAAGCTCAGAATCACTATTTGCCTTCAACTCAGCAAGTTGTTTATCTTTTTTTGCCAATTCCTCTTGCAAAGAGCTTTTAATATTTGCTTCTGCAAGTTTAATAGCAGTATTTTTTTCACTATCCTTTATTTCTAAATCATGCATAAGTTTATCACGTTCTTTTTCTATTTTTCCAAGAGCCTCTGAAACTTCAAGTTTTTTTTCTGTTTCTGCATTCTGTATTCGGAATTCCATTTCAGAAATTTCTATCTCTTTTTGTGCTAATTTTTCAGTAAGTTCAGTATCACTTTTAGCTTTTAATTCAGTTAACTGCATATCTTTTTCTACAAGCTCCTTTTGTAAAGAAGTTTTAATATTTGCTTCTGCAAGTTTAACCGCGCTATCTTTTTCCTTTTCTGCAAGGGCAAGTCTACTTGTTAGTTCTTTCTCAAATTGATGGTCACGAACTTGCTTAAGTATATCGGCAAAGCCTGCCTCATCTACTTTGAAGGCCTTTTTACAATTAGGACAAATAATTTCATTCATGTTTTTATTCCTTTTCTTCTACACCTTGAAGTTCTTTCATTTCTTTTTCATGTATAGGACGAGTCGTATAAATAAGAAAAAAGTGTTTAAGGAGTCAGCCCTTATTTTTTATCCAGTTTACTGGCAACATGATCTATCTCAGCTAAAAAATTTTCGATCTTCTTACCAAGTTCTTCAATAAAACTCTTGGTTTTCTTCAAGTCAATATCGATA
>JAGHBG010000074.1 GCA_021161105.1 Thermotogaceae bacterium
GTATATTCTTTTAGCATTTTTAAGCATTTTGAAAAGACTGTCTGAGCTCTTTTTAATAATAACTCTATCAAATAAACCGGTAAACATCAGCACCTTCTGGTCAACAAATTTCGCAAATGCCATAGCATCATAATGATAACACCCAACTGGATGTTTGAAAATGTCTGCAACACTTTTGAATTCTGAAATTACCTTTTCTGGATCTCCACGAAGCTTAACACAATATTCCTCGCTGTGGCATCCCATTTCATTTCCTGCTGTTCTGTACTCAATTCTGACAGACTCTGTGTATGGGGAATGCCAGTTTATCCATCTCCAGTTTCCACCAGTAAAGGCAAGAACTCCTTTTTTTATCCTTTTATCAACTGCCATCGATAAAGTTGAAATCATTCCACCGAATGAAAACCCCATTATGGAAACAGGCAAATTTGAACTTAATTGAATATAGTCTATGGTTCTTCTAACATCAATGACAGCCTGATGAAATCTCACAACACATTTTTCAGGTGAAGCAGAATAAAAAGGTTCTCCACCCTTCCAATTAGATGGAGCTCTGTTTAGATGGTAAGGAAGGATAAGAAAATAGGTATTGATTCCATAGTCTTTAAACTTTTTAGCAAACCACATTAAATAAGGTATGTGGCCATTTCCTATTCCATGAATGAATATCAAATTGTGAACTGGTTTTTCTGCTAAATATTCATAAATAACTATTTTGCCCGCTTCTTCTACTTCGGGTTCATAAGGAGTATCAAAGATTACGATGTTGTATCCCTCTTTTCTCTCTTTCTTCACTTCAAGCTCTTTATTTTCGTACTCAAATGGCAGCATTTTTAACTCTCCTTTGCTTTAATTCATTAAATCTGGTATGTATTTTATATCTGATGCGTTCTCCTTTTCAACAGTGCTCTCTGCAATGTAGCTGGAACTTTCAGGTAGTGTAAAATAATTACAGAATGTTGATGATTTGGCAAATTGTGTCTGGTAAAGGGGGTAGGAAATATGGCTTGCAGACATGTTGTTAATTCAAGCAGCAAAATTTTTGCGTTCGGTGCAGATGTAAAGCCTGCTGCTTTCGTTGAAGATGGCGATGAAGTGGTGTTCGAAACGCTTGATTGTTTTTCTAACCAGATAAGAACTTCCGAAGATAAACTTGAAAACCTTAACTGGTCAGAAGTAAATCCTGCAACAGGTCCTGTTTTTGTGAACGGTGCAAAGCCGGGAAATGTGTTGGAAGTTGAGATACTCGACATTGAGATAGACAACCAGGGTGTAGTGGCAACAGGGAAAGGACTGGGACCACTCGGTGAACGATTCAACAGATTTTATACGAAGATCGTTAAGATAGAAAATGGGAACGCAAAGTTCAACAATCTGGAACTGCCTATCGAACCTATGATTGGCGTTATTGGTGTTGCACCAGAAGAAGGCAGCGTCAATTGTGGAACACCTGGACCACATGGAGGAAATATGGATACGCGATATATAAAGAAAGGTGCTAAAGTTCTTTTGCCTGTCTTTGTTGAAGGTGGATTGCTTGCTCTGGGTGATTTGCACGCACTGATGGGCGATGGAGAGGTTTGTGGAACTGGCATAGAAGTGGCTGGAAAGGTTGTGACGAGAGTTTCTGTCAGAAAAGATATAAACTTGAAAAATCCCATGATTGTTTCGGAAGGCAATGTTTTTACAATCGTCTCTGCAAAAACCCTGGACGAGGCCGTAAAATCAGCTGTAAGTGAAATGGTCAACTTTGTTGGAAAGCACTCAAATACAGGTTTTGAAGAACTTGTTATGCTTTTCAGCATCGTTGGTCACACGGAAATCTCTCAAATTGTTGATCCACTCGTAACGGCAAGATTCAGAACCCCAATGAATGTGCTTTTAAAGCTTGGGATGCCGCAGGATCTTTTCTAAAGCAAGTTCTAAAATAATTGCCTTACAAATAGCTTTATTCAAACTGTGTCGAGCCTGTTCGAATTTTGTCGAGCCTGTCGACGGTGTCGAGAATGTATAACCGGAAAATCGTAGTATAATCAAACTACGCTTAATTATTTGATATAGAAAAAACCGGGGTGAGAATATGAGTACGAAACTTGCTGCTCTCGTTAGTGTTTTAGCGGATAAACCACTGGATGAATCAAAAAAAGATTGGCTTGTAAATAGAGAAAGGGAAGTAAATTATCTTAAAAATGTTGTATCACATTTGCCCTTTGGCATACTTGGTGTAGCTGGAGAAACCGGCATTGGTAAGACTACTGTCCTCAACTTTGTTAGGCCATCAAACGTGTTTGTTTTGATGGTCAACATTTCACTGAGGGATACAATGGAAAGTATCCTGTATGATCTGCTTTACTCTATTTCATCAAAGCTGGAAAAGGACAAAGATGTTGGAAACTATTCAAAAGAATGCAAAGAGTGGGTATCAAAGGAAGTAGCAACATTGAAAGGTTTTTCCCTTGGAGTGACTCTGTTTGCAAATGCTGGAACAAAATTTGAAAAGTCAATTGCCCCTCGCTTTAACTTTTTTGTAGCACGTGAAAAATTAGGAAATCTGATAAAAAAGGCTGTTCAATCAAAAGGAAAATTTGTATTAATTATCGACGAACTTGATAAGGAAAAAAAAGAAGATGTATTGAAGGTTATTGATGCACTGAAAGCACAATTATTGAGTGAAAACTTAATTGTTATATTTTCATTGCCTTTTGCCATATACAGGGAATATGTTGCTGACAGGATGCGATGGAACGAAGCAGGGAATTTGGAGAATGTTTTCAAAGATATCGTGTTTCTGGAACCAATGAAACCTCTGGAAGTTAAAGAAATGCTCATCAGAAGATTAAAGGATTATCTGGAGCTTGTCGACACCGAAGCGTTAGAATTAGCCAGTGATTTTTCTGATGGAAATCCAAGAGACGCTTTATGGATACTCTCCAAAAGTGTGTATGACAATATTGGTGAGAAAAAACTTGAGAAACATCATGTTTTGAATACCATTAGAAAGGTTGTGAATGAATACTTTTCAACAGGTTTTAGCCTGACTGAAAATCAGAAAAAAGCCATTAATCTACTCAAAGATTTTAAAGGTCCGAGGGAGAAAATATTAAAGATATTGCAGGAAAATGGTTTTAAAAGAACAACCGCTTACTCTGTTTTAAACCAGTTAATTGAGAAGAGATTCTTGATAATCAGAGAAGGGAATTATAAAATCTCTGGAAAATTTAAATTCGTGGATTTTTGATTTCGAACCCTGTGTCGAGCCTGTTCAGATTTTGTCGAGCCTGTCGACGGTGTCGAGAATGCACAACCGGAAAATGTAAATATAAGCAGATAAGGATGCTGGCTTCCACACCCATTATTAAATCGGATAGCCTCCTTCAAATTCTTCTACTATAGACCAATCCACGCGAATTTTCTCATCGTAACGTTTCTTAAGATACCGTTTTCCAACTTCACCTAAAATAGCATATATAAGCAACTCTTCGTCAGTTTCCGCCAGAACTCCTATCTCTTTCCTTCGCTTTTCCAGTTCCGGTTCAATGTAGTCTGCAGGTCTTCCTTCTATCGGCTTTTCATCACCTAAAATTTTCTTAACCAATTCTTCATCAATGGGCGCTGGTGGCCTTCCGTACAGACCACGTACATAATCTTTCACTTCTCTCGTCACTTTTGAATACCGTTCCCCGGTCAATACATTCAGCACTGCCTGGACTCCAACGATCTGGCTTGTTGGAGTAACCAGCGGAGGATAACCGAGGTCTTTTCTCACACGAGGAATTTCTTCAAGAACAGCATCAAATTTGTCAAGCATATTTTGCTCTGAGAGTTGCTTAACAAGATTTGAGTACATGCCACCAGGTACATGAGAGGTTATTATCCTGTGATCTATGCTATACATCTTTACATCGTATTTCTCATATTTTTTCCTTACCTCGGTCAGATATTTTACTATTTTATCAACCTTTTTCCAGTTAATCGCAGGAAGCTTCCTGTATTCAGACCAGGAATAGTACACGGGCTCAAATGCGGGTTGACTGGTAGTCATTGCGAAAGGTGAAAAGGCAGTATCAAGGATATCTACACCGGCTTCGATAGCGGCTAAATAAGACAGTTCTCCAAGACCTGAAGTAGCATGTGAATGCAGTTCTACAGGTAAATTGAAACGGGATTTTAAATTTTTAACCAGTTCTCCTGCAACTCTTGGGGTAAGCAACCCCGCCATGTCCTTTATACATATCGAATGCACACCATGTTCAACAAGTTGCTGCGCATAATCCATGTAGTATTCAATGGTATGAACAGGACTGACTGTATACGAGATCGCACCCTGAACATGTGCTCCACACTCCAGAGCCACCTCAATGCTTTTCTCCAGGTTTCTAATGTCGTTGAGTGCGTCGAATATTCGTATAACCTGAACACCATTTTCCACCACTTTTTTCACAAACAATTCAACAACATCATCAGCGTAATGCCTGTAACCAACAAGATTTTGTCCACGCAGAAGCATTTGTGCTTTTGCGTTTTTAAGTTTCTTTCTAATGAGCCTGAGTCGTTTCCATGGATCTTCATCCAAAAATCGTACACTCACATCAAACGTTGCACCACCCCAGACTTCAAGCGCCTGGAAACCTATACTATCAACCTCTTCAATTATATCCAGTATATCTTTTGTCCGCATTCTCGCTGCTATTAATGATTGATGACCATCGCGGAAGGTCGTATCCGTAAACATGCTAAGAATAGCCAAAAAAAATACCTCCTTCCTTTATTAAGAATAAATCCGCTACAGTTATTTTAAAAGTAGTATAATCAAAAACAGCAAAATCGCAACGATGAACTTTGATCTTGAGTGTGCTCCGATATTTACATCGATTGATGAATCGCCCTTATATCCAGGTCTTTCGGATTTATTATTCCTCCGCAAAAACAACAGCAGTTAAAATACCTCCAAAAATCTTTTAAGCAGTTTGATAAGGTTTTTAAGATCCGAAAGACTGATCATCTCCTCCTGCGAATGTAAATACCTGACAGGAACACTCAGAGCCACCACAGGAACCCCACACAGCTCAATGAGTTCTTTGAGTTCCTCGAAAGCATCTTTCATACTCACCCCTCATTTCCCATGATTATGCCACAAACTTAGAAACACATTTCATAAAGTGGAGTGATTTTTCTTATAAGAAAGACGATTTTTTAACGGCAAAAACATACAGTATTTGTTAAAATTAATTTCTGATGTAATGGATGCTTTTCAAATGAGTTCAAAAGGTGATGCGGGCTTGAGCAAAAACACAGGAAATATAATTAATAAGATTCAATCTTTTATGAATGCGCATCTGGATAACTTAAAAAACGGTAAGGAGGCGAACTGAATTATGGATTCAAAACAAAACAGCACAAAGAAAATCCTTGTTGCATTCTATTCCAGAGACGGACACACAAAAAAAGCAGCAGAACTCATCGCAGAACATTTGAATGCCGACATTGACGAAATAGCAGATAAAAAGTCAAGAAAAGGATTTATAGGGTTTCTTATAGCTGGCTACGATGCAACCCGTGGTAAAACTACTGAGATAACCTTTTCAAGGGATCCTTCTGATTACGATATAGTGATAATAGGCAGCCCCGTATGGAACGGCAAAATAACACCAGCAGTGAGAACTTATCTGTTGAAAAACAAAGAGAAAATCAAAAAATCCTGTTTTTTTGTAACATGTGCCGCTAAAGATAGAAAAGCTCTATTACAGATGAATGAAATCTACGGTGGAGAAGTTTTGAGTAAAAAAGTACTGACAAGAAAAACTCTTGAAGAAGAAGCCAGAGAATTTGCAGAGGAGTTAAAGTCGATTATTTAAAACTTTTTCGCATCAGAGCTTTGCCCGTTAACTGTGTAAAAGCAGAGTTAGGCATAATTAAATACTCCCCTTAAAATTTGTTTTATTTGTCTGAATATGGGACCTTTTTACAGCATTTTCTTGACAGAACCATTATTTACCATGCAATTGCACCGTTTTATACAAAGAAGATTAATATATATTCTTACTGTTAATACGTTAAAAGGAGGGTGTGAAGTTATGAGTAATATGGACGGCTACGAACCCGGAAAAACTGAAAAAAATTTCAGACACGAAATAGAAGAAAAGAACAATTCTGAAATTGTTGCAGGCACTGATATAGGTTTTATGGTTGGTAAGATCCTTTTTGATGAAAAAGGAAAACCTTATGATTTTCAAATTTTAAAAGTAAATTCAGCATTCGAAAAACTGATGGGTTTAAAAGCAAATGAAGTTGTTGGAAACTCAGGACGTAAAGTATTTCCAAATATCGAACCGTACTGGATCGATTTATTCGGAAAAGTAGCGATAACTGGCGATCGTGTAGAGGCAAGTGAGTATTTTGGTACTTTCAATAAATACTTCAAAATTGACATTTTCTCTACTGGCGAAAATATATTTATAGCAGCCTTTACTGATATTACAGACATCAAAGAACAGCAAAATAAATTAAATAAGCTTTATCAGCTGCAGCAATTAATGAATGTTGTGAGAACTGGTTTAATTGAGGCAGATAACGAAAATGAACTCTATCATAAAGTTTGTAGCACCCTCGTAGACGATCTGGTAAAAATTGCAGGAATTGTACTTGTAGGTGTTTCACTTGAACAAGATAAAAGCTCTCATTTTGAAATTGCTGCTATTGCTGTTGCGGATGAATATAAAGACCTGAATATAAACACCGATTTATTTTTAAATCCGCTCGCCAATAACATTTTCCAAACTACACTTGAAACTGGAAAGTGTATTGTCATTAATGATAAAACGAAAGATAACGGTGTTGTTCAATACAAAAACAATATATTAAAACTGAATCTTAAGTCTGCCCTGATTCTGCCCTTGATTCATGAAGATGAGAAAATAGGTGTAATGGCGTTATATTCGGATCAAGAAGCAAGTTTTGATGAGGAAACAATTTTGCTCTTGAAAGGGCTATCCACCGATGTTGCCATTAGGGTGCAGATGATAAGACTGAGAGAAATTCTTAAAGAAAATAACGAACAACTTCAAAAAGCCATAGGTGACATTTTAAATGTGACATCAAGAATAGTAGAAAGTAAAGACCCGTATACAGCAGGTCACCAGAAAAGAGTTGCTCAATTATCAGTAGCTATTGCAAAGGAGTTAGGCCTACCCGGGGATAAAGTAAAAATGATAGAATTAGCTGCACTTGTTCACGATGTTGGAA
>JAGHBG010000206.1 GCA_021161105.1 Thermotogaceae bacterium
GGATAATATTTATCTTACCATTTGTCGCAGGAGTTTACATCGAGTTTTAGGAGGTGTTTGAGTATGGATAGAATAGACGAACTCAAAAACTCTATAAATTCGTTACGCAGTGAAATGAAAGAGGGCTTTAAAGACTTGCGAATACAGCTTAGTGATCTGAGAAAAGATTTAGAAGAACGAAAAATTGTGAATGGAAAACAAGATGTGAGATTAGATGATCAGTCACAAGATATCAACGAGCTGCGCAAAGCTTTCACAGAGTATCAAAAGCAATTTCAAAAATTTATCGAAGTCAATTTAAAAGAACATCAAGCGTTACAACAAGAGATTACAAAACAGACTTCAAAATTTAAGGTATGGACTGCCGGTTTTGCCATATCAGTTTTGGGCGGTGTGTCCGGCTTCATTGCAATTATTCTACATTTTATCTAAGGTGGTGATAGAATGAAAAAAAAGCAAATTTTAAAGATAGTCTCTGAGGTTGCACAAACTGAAAAAGTTCCTTCGGAACTTATTGACGCCATCATAGCAACTGAGTCAAACTTTGATCATAAAGCTGAAACATCATTTGCAAGAGGGTTGATGATGCTTTCGAAAACAGCATTAGAGGATCTGAAGCTTCCTTTTGAGTATTCAGATATGTTTGATCCTGAAAAGAATATTACTGCTGGTGTAAAATATTTCAAAAAACTTTATCATTATTGGACAAGGCAACTGGCACGCTGGAAAGTACCAGATGAGATATTCGATGCCCTCGTGTTCATATTCTCTGTTCTTTCATATAACTGGGGCGTTGGAAATGTAAAAAGATGGCTCACGCAGACTCCAGCAGATAATGCTTGTATTGACGAAAAAGTTCCACATGAAACTGAAGATCACTTCTTTGATGTCATCTGGTGGGCAGTTTATTTCTCGAGGAATAAGGGGGGATAATCTTGCATTACACATCGAGATGGATACAGCTTGAAAAAATTCGATTATTGGCTATTGGAGATATTCATCTGGGTGCTCCGACGTCGAGGTGGAATGATGTTAAGAAACTTATGATAGATTCCACGCTTGATACTTATTTTCTCTTCATGGGCGATTTAATCGACAATGCATTACGAGATAGTGTGGGAGATATATACGAAGCAGTGAAAAATCCAGAAGAAAGTTTAGGCGAGCTAAAAGAGTTTTTGGTAGATTATAAAGATCGAATTCTTGGTGTGATCTCAGGCAATCATGAATATAGAACAAAGAAAAGAGTGGGTATAGACCCGCTTTCTATTTATTGCACAGAATTAGAAATCCCTTATTCACCTGACATTCTCGTGGTCGATTTGTCGGTTGGGAAAAAGCATAAAAAAGGCAGGGGGACAAAGAATAGATCGAATTATGTAATTGTAGCGGGACATGGATATTCAGGAGCACGAACGGTTGGAGGAAAAATCACAGCAAATGCGAGGTTAACTGATATTGTCGTTGATGGGGATGTATATATAACCGGGCACACACATCAACCTTCTGTGGTTAAGCTCAATAGGTTCATAACAGACAGGCGAAATAAAAAACTTTTAGATCATGTCTATTATCTCATCACAATCCCTGCATGGTTGGGTTACGAGGAATATGCTGCACGCAGTTTTAAGAGACCGTCAGCGCATGGAATCATTGAGATAATTCTATATGGAAATGTGTATAAAAAGAAGGTAGAAGCACGAGTATTGTGAAAGGAGGCGAAATTATGAATGAATTTCTGTCGTTTATTCTCGGAGTGGCAATTACTTGGGGCTTGGGATGGTTAATGACGAAAACTGGAAGCGTAGGAAAGTATCTGATCAAAGTGCTTTCAAAGATCATAACCGATCCGAAACTTCAAAACAAGATATCCAATGAAGTCGGAGTGTTAGCAATTAAAGCAGGTGTATCAATCATCGAAGCAACACCGGACAGTCCAGAGGTTGCCAGATTAGTTGCAAAAATCAAAGATGTTTTAGTAACTTTAGAAAAGGAAGTGAAAAAATGAGCATGGAAACTCTGGAAAAAATAGCTTTCTGGACAGTAGTAGTTGCAACTGTTATAGGAGCTATTCTCACATTCGTTTATCCTCACAAACCACAATCCGAAAGTGTTTTCGGGCAATGGCAGGCAGATCATGGAGCGATAGTGGTTATTATTCAAGCAGACACCGAAGACGAAGCTAAAAATGAATTTGAAAGACAATACCCAGACTACACAATCGTCGAAATTATGAGAGGTAAAAAAGGCTGGTATATTAAGGCGGTGAGAAAAGATGGAGATTAGATTTGGAGATGTTTTACTTCTACCAACCGAACAGGGAGAACCTTTAAATTCATTGATGGAAAAGTGGTTAGGAGAACAAGGAAAAAACTTCTTGAAGCTTATTACAGGTAATAAATACATCCACGCAGGACTTTACATCGGAGCACCTGAAAACGACAAAGGCTTCTACACACTTGAAGCAACGGAACACGGTGTATGGATCCTTCAAAGACCATTACGGCATTTAGATTTGTTCGATGTTTATCGACACCCGGAAATGGACAACTCAAGGCGCATGGCTTTAGAAGCTCTGGTTAGATTATACTTTAATGTGCCGTACGACTTTACTTCCTTAGTCCTCAATGCTTTTGTGGAACTCATATCTTTCAATCAGGAATGGCTTGAGAGAATTTTAGAAAACGTTTTAAATTATGAGAACAGAACGGCAGTAATTTGCTCTGAATTGGTTGCAAAAATGTATGAGCATGTAGGAATTACTATTGAACCGAGAAGCGAGTTTGTAACTCCTGACGACCTTGCAGAACATTTGAATCGTTTAGCATAAAAGAGGCTACCACCCCCCTCCTGATAAGTTTGCGGGCATTTCGCCCGCTTTTTTCTTAAACAAATCTTAATAATCTCTTAAATAAATTTTTATTTGCTTTCTGAAGAATTTATTATAATATAATAATAACAAATCTTAAAAGGGAGGGGGTAAAAATGATAAAGGGAGAATGGAAAGTTGGACAGGGAGGCAGGTTGACGATAACGAAGGAAGGGAAAACTTTGACAATTATGTATGAACCGCTTTTTGATGAAGGATTTGGAAACAATGTTTATAGCGAATTCATTTTTGAACTTGACAAAATTCTGGTTGAACATCGCAATAATTCATGGGCTTGCAGAGGACATGGTATGACAGATATTTGGACTCTGATAATTTATCCCGACAGCAATCCTGAATCGGAAAATTCTCGTTTTGAAGATGAGGTTATTTTAACAAGGCATTTTCAAACTCTCAGAACAGATTTTGTGAATGCGAAAACTCCGGATGATTTATATGCTCTTGTCAGACTGCTTGATTATTTTACTGAAACACCACTGGTTGAGGTTGAAAAACACGAAATATGAAAAGGGGGGATGATGATGAGGGTTAGACTTTTTGGAAGTAGAGAAATAAGAGAATTTTTAGAAAGAATAGGATTTTGTTGGAATGAAAAAAGGAATGTCTGGGAGCAGGCTTAATGCCTGCCCCATTTGTAAAGGAGGGATTAAAAAATGAAAATAAGGGTTGTAACAGAAAAGGGGAAGACTTTTGAATGGGAGGTAAACGCTTGGAATAAGACAGTAAACATGGGGATTGGGATAGTACCCTTGCGGGAACTTCCGGCGTGGTTGAGAACTTTTAATATTAAGGCAAAAGAGATTACTATTATTCAAGATGGAGTGGAAAAGGTTCTGTTGGGGCGGGGTATTTGAGCTCTGCTCCTTTTATCTTAATATTTTCTTAAACTTTTCTTTAACAATTTTTTATTTACTTTTTGTGATTACTATTATAATATAATAATGAAAACAATAAAAAGGAGGTTGATAAAAATGATGGCAAGGATAAAGATGACAGGAAACAAATATTCAAGGGAATTTGATATCGAAAAAGAAAACGGAGAAAAAATGCATGTTTGGTTCACTGGAAGCTGGAAACTCTACCAAGACGAGAAAAAAGTAGAAGAATTTTTTAAAGATGTTGAAAAAGTAGAAGGGAACACATATCCATTCAGGCAAGTTTTGAAACAGTTTGGCTTCAATTGGAATGCAAAAGAAAAAGTTTGGCAAAGGATATCAAAAGAGAAAGCGGATCAAGCTTGGAGAGAGAAAAAATACGAAGAGGAAAAAGAACTTCTTGAAACGATGGCGAAAACTTTTGCAGATATGATGGATTTTGATACCTATTGGGATAAACGAAAGAGTGAGTTCAAATACTTGACTGAAGATGAGGCAAGAGATATCTGGAAACAAATCGCAAAGGAGCTGGGAGAATGATTCGTGATACAGTTGGTTTCGGGCTTTCTCAACTTCACAGTCTGCAGAGATTCTACCCTGTGTCCGCCTACATGGATGTTCTCAGGCGGGCACAGGAGGATTTGAGGCAGGAATTTATTGTGGAGCTCCTATCACGGGGGCTCCCGCTTGAGAACCTTCCCGAAGGGCAGGAGCGGGAGGTTCTCAAGGCACTTGATACTGCTTTCTATCATATTCTCCGCCAACTTGGGTGGAGGAAGACAAGAAAGGGAGAATGGATGCCACCTGAATTGGTTGGAGACCTGCCGAGTTTAGATTGGGGTGGAAAATACACCGTCCCAGTCAAAGCATTAGTTTTGGAAGTTCTTTTGGAAGCTTAATCTCTGCCCTATCCCTTTAGCTCCCGGCGGGGCGGGGTTATAAAAAATAAAAAAGGAGGTGAAGGTGCTAAGGGAGAAGCCGGGAGGGCATTGACGGCATGGAAAAGAAACTTAAAAGGGCTATTCAGAAAAAAGGTGATTTTTACTTTGCTCCATTTGGGGAAGGCGAACACTTTAGAACGACTCATTATCTTTGGTTGAATAAAAAAGCTCTTGAACAACTTTTGGAACAAGGGTTTATCGAAAAGACAAAAAAAATTACTTCTCTTATTATTCCAGAGACTGGCATTTCAGGTAAGATAGTTCAAGGAAAGTCTGAATACACACTTCGACTTCTTCCGGGTGAAGGGCAAAAAATATTCTATACTGAAGAAACAGGTGGATACAGAGGTGGGGCAAAATTTGAAATAGCACATATCTTTGCTGGGGATGTAGCGGTATACAGGATGCCTTTATACCAGTCCGAGCAAGGAAACTTAGGAATTGGGGAAGAGACGCTATTCGTACTTGCTCCTGGAACAAAAATATTAGTACATATGCATCAATGGGGCAGATTATATGGAGATAACCCGGATTATGTAGCAGTCCTCGATTGGGAGCACGGTTGGGGAGAATGGCTCCCTATGCTCCCGGAGGAATATCTTGAGATGAAAGGAGGTGAGGAATAATGAAAGCAGATCTTATTGTTACCCGCCATCAAGCATTACTGCGGCTTTTACAAGAATTAAGAATAGTTACAAATGATACACAGGTTGTCACGCATATAGAAAGTGCTGAAATGTTAGAGGATAAGGTTGTTGTTGGAAATCTACCATTGAATTTGGCAGCAAATTGTAAGGAAGTTTGGAGCCCGGTTTTGAATGTTCCAAAAGAACTTAGAGGAAAAGAGTTAAGTTTTGAGGAGCTTAAGAAATACTTCCTTGGATTAGCGAGGTTTAAGGTTGAGTATCTTGGACCGGTAGAATAAAATTTCCCCACGCCTGCCCTTTTGGGTATGGCGTGGATATTTTGAAAGGAGGCGATTGCATGAGAAACAAGGACATTTACACGGTTTACATTGAAAACAAAACAGCGCACGAAGCCAAAGAACTTGCACAAAGACTTGGAATGAGCTTCTCAAAATTCGTTGAAAAAGCGCTGAAAAGCTATATGGAGAAGATGAAAAAAAGGGGGAAGCAGCATGATAAGAAATCTAACGGTTGAGGATCTTTTGCAAATGAAAGAAGATTTATCTCGTGAACAGTGGAAGTTGATTGAAAAACAAATAAGAAATTACATCTTGGGGAGGTGAACGGTATGTTGGAAAAGGTTCGAAGGTTATTGAAAGCATTCAAGAAGCTAAAGAAAAAATATGTGGAATTTTACACAGAAGAGGACAAAATAATTGTTAAGTACACTTTTGAATCGCCCACGGTGTTGAAAGAAGGTTTTTACAAAAAGTATCCTTACATCCCAAAAGACGATATCATCGAAAAAGCAGTAAAATCGGTGATTTACAGGCAACTTCTGGATTGGGAAAACGAGTTTGATAATGTCTATCTCGAATTACAGAAGATAGTCGAAGAAACAAAACAAGAGTTGGAAAATCTTTTTAAGGAGGCGGAATGATGCTTTGGGTAAAGTTAAAGGAGGATGTTTATATACCCGTCGATATGATAGCTGGAATAAATGGAAATAAAGTAGTACTAAAAGATGGCAGTATATATAAAGTAGATAAGAAAGTAAAGAAAGAGATAATTGACTTTGTTAAAGATAATCTAATAACAAAACGATTGTCTATAGAGCAGGGTTTAGAAAAAATTTATTGGGTACTATAAGGAGGTGTGAGGTATGAGTGAACTTCAAAAGGTTGATACGGAAAAAGCTTTAATGGATTATGTGAATGAAAAGGAATTTTACGAAGTAAACGGCAAGAAAATTCCGAGTGCAAAAGTGGTAATCACTGAAGGCGTTAGAAAAGGAATCAGTGTGGAAATTCTTGACAGAAAAAGAGACGAATACGGTGTTGAGGTTGTTGTCAGAGCAAAGCTTCCAGATGGCATTATACGGATGAATGGGTGAGAATGGACTTTTTAACGGAAGCTCTTAGGTTATTCTATCAGAAAATGTTTGTAAAGATCAAGAGAAAAGAAGTAACGAGAGAGGATATCGAAATTGTTGGATACATCGATAGTCCGTTTGGGCAAATACCACAATTCAAAGCACAATGGCTTAACATGGAGTATCAGAATGAGCTTATCCGCACATATACCTTCCTGCCAAGGATCGTTACAACAAAAGCCAAAAATCGTGCCATCCTGCAACTACTCGGGTACGAGTTTAGAGACAAAGAGGAGATCGAACAAGAAGAACAAGAAATAGAAGAAGTTACGAGAGCACAGGATAAAATAACAGAAGCACAACTAAAAAAACTCTATGTAGAAATCAAAAAATATGCTGAAAGAACCGGAAAAGATCCTGAACAGGTGAAGCAATCTATTAAAAATACATTCGAAATCGAGCACTTATCTGATCTCCGAAAGGATGAAGCATCAGAGTTAATATCAAAACTTATGAGTTATCAGCCAAAGAATAAAGAGGAGTGAGCGGGCAGGCACCCGCTCATTTCAATAATCACAGCTGGTAATTTTTATCTATTTTATCATGCTTTAGAAGTGATTATAAGTATAATCAGGAGGAGGGATGAAGATGGAAAGATACGGATATGTTGAACAGCTGGAATTCGAACTTGAACAGCTTGAGAACGAGATAGAAAGACTGGAACAGCTACATAAAAATTGTGAGGAGGAATTGGAGTATTATAGAGAAGGCATTAAAAAAATCGAACAAGCTGGATACGGTTTTGAGGAAGCGGTTGGACTGTTGATCTTGACAAAGGAATTAGAAATTGATCTTAGGAGAATGCTGCAAGAAAAATTACGAA
>JAGHBG010000179.1 GCA_021161105.1 Thermotogaceae bacterium
TAAGTTTACAGTATATCAACTGCGAAATAAGTATTATGAAGTATTTTTAGAGGTATTAAATAAGTTGAAGAATCCGCAGCCTTTGTGGGTAATTTTATTATGTTATAAATCTTCCAGTAACGCAGTTATCACTCCACACCTGAGCTATACATATTATGAGGGAAACATTCTCCTTGCTAAGGAGTTTTAAGGTATTAGATTTGTTTGAAATATAACTTTTCAGCAGAATCTGGATAAAATTCGTTGCATAATCAGTTATTAATACTTTTCTTTTGGTTGGTATTCAATAATTACAGTAGTGGTGGGGATAACCTGTGTTTCATATTTGAGATTGAAATCTATTCGATGGACTAATTTCAAACCAAATTTATAGTTCAAGCGGAATTTGTGTGACAAGTCAAAAAAACGCTTGAATTTCACATCAGATATCAATGTTTTTGTCCATATTTTTCCAGTATAATTTTCGGAACTTGACCACGAACTGTTTACGGATTCTCCTACAGTATAAGTGTAGTACATATTGTATCTTTTCTCTTTTAAATTGTATTGCTTTGTTATTAGTTCTCCTTCCCATATTGCATTGAAACTGGGGAATGTTACCAATTCGTCTCCATATATTCTAAAGTATTCTCCATCTAATATTAAATCCATTTTAAATGGTGGCTTATCATAAATGGGAGACTTTGTAAATATTACAACAACTGTTCCTACTTGAGTTGGTGAAGCTAATGCTTTATCAATGAAAGGATAGAAAAATCTAATATCCTTTGATGTTTCAGTAATTCCAAGTGTAGGAGTTGCAGTGTATGTGTATGTAACATTGTAGGTAATGCCAAAAACGCTGATTGAAAGTAAAAACGAAGTAATAAAGACGAAGTAGATTCTGCTGTTCTTTATCAACAAAATCGCCTCCTCTCCTCTTAATTAGTAGCATTTTGCTTGTTATTTTTATACTCTTCACTAACCTTTCTAATAAGCGCTATCACTTGCTTGGGGTCAGCAACTCCTTCAAAAACTATTTCATACTTCGTAGATCCTGCAGTATTCACTTTTACCGTACCGTAGTTTAACAACATTCCCAAAAGTCCCTGCCTTAGTGATATGTCAGTGATTCTATCTAAGGTAGTCTCAGCCAGTTTCCTTGAAAAGATACCGTAGCGGGAGACGATTCTTTTGTTCGTAATGGTGTATTCACTGTTTAACTTTACAAAGGGAGCTACTATTAAAAAGAAGAGTAAACCTAGTATTAATCCAAGTATCAAAAAGGTAGAGAGAACCACAGATAAAGATTCATCGGAAAGCCCAGCTGGTATCACTATAATTCCCAGCAATATTAATCCTAGCATTATAGAACCAAATATTGATCTATAGCTTCTATGTCCATGCCACAAAACTTCTTCGCCATCTACGAGCATAAAACTTTTGGGGACGACCATATAATCACCTCCTACTTAAATTTTAAACTTTTTACTTCCGTTTTTAGAAAAAATTTCCCCAAAATAGCTTGTTTTTTTTATAAGCTCTAAGGGGTATATATACCCCCAAGGATTTTATGCCCAGATTTTCGAAGCTGAGATGCTCCCCGAGATTTGGACAAGTGATAAGATTCATGAAAAGGGAAGGGGGAGCATATGCATGGGAAGGAAAAGGAAATACACATCGGAATTTAAGGCAAAGGTAGCATTCAAAGCTGCAAAAGCAGACAAAACTATATCACAGATAGCATCAGAATATGGACTACATCCGCTTCTTTATTTCCTTATTATGTTACCATCTTTATGTTATCTTTCTCTCTCTCTTACACATTTTTTTACCAGTCCCAAAGATGGAATTAAAGGAGCTAAAGGAAAAGACTGAAAAATGGGTGAGATATTACAACAGCGAGAGGTTACATCAAGCGTTGGAATATAAGACATCGGATGAAATATACTATGGAGAGGGGCTAGCGAGAGCCTCTTGAGATGGATGAATAAAAATAGCAACTTTTATTGTCCAAGTATTGGGGAGCACCTTAGCCCTTCCCAGATAGAGGCTTATGGATGTAGCTCTCTCACACCTATTGTATTACATCGAAAAAAGTTATTACATACTGTCCTTTTACGGGCAGCTTTTTATTTTGGTATAATAAAATAAACAAATGATTGGAGGGATGTACAATGATGTTAAAAAGTACCTTAGCTATTACTCCAATGGAAATATTGCAAAATGCTGAAGTTACTTTTGAAGATGGTGTGATAAGGAGCGTAGGTGAAGTAGATTGGAATGTGAGTGAAAGATACCTTATTATTCCTGGCTTTGTTGACACCCATATTCACGGGTGTTGTGGATATGATACAAATGATGGATCGATTGAATCACTTCTTGAAATGAGCAAGGAGCTCGTAAAGTACGGTGTAACATCTTTTATCCCAACAGCGGTTACAGCCTCAAAAGAAGAACTTATAAAGGTAGCGAAAGCTGTTGCAGAGGCTATGAAAGTGCAGAAAGAAGAGCTAAATGGTGCAAGGATTTTGGGACTCCATCTTGAAGGTCCTTATATAAATGTTGAAAAGAAAGGAGCGCAAAATCCTGAGTACATAAGAAAACCGGATTTTGATGAGTTCATGGAAATCTGGGAGGCTGCAGAGGGAAATATCCTTGAGATAACTGTAGCTCCGGAGGTCGAGGGAGCAAGGGAATTCATAAGTAAGGTAACAGAGATGGGTGTTGTGGTGCAGCTTGGACACACCAACGCCACCTATGAAGAAGCAAAGAGTGGGATTTATTCAGGTGCTTTGAAAGCTACGCATCTTTTCAACGGGATGAGGTCGTTCCATCACAGGGAAGCTGGTGTCGTTGGAGCGTGTCTTGAAAGCCAGCAAGTATTTGTTGAAATGATCTGTGACCTGGTTCATCTATCAGAACCTGTTATTAGGCTTGTTTACAATCTCGTCGGCAGAGAAAGGATGATACTTATAAGTGACGCTATAAGCGCTACAGGGCTTGAGGATGGAGAATACATACTTGGAGGCCTTGAAGTGGTAGTTAAAGACGGGGTATGTCGCCTTAAAAGCGGCGCACTTGCAGGAAGCACGCTTACGCTTGATAAAGCCGTTAGAAATCTTGTGAAGATAGGTATACCATTTAAAGATGCGATATACATGGCAACTCAAACACCCGTAAAACCTCTTGGAATGGGTTTCATTGGATGTATAAAACCAGGATGCAAAGCAGATTTTGTTGTTTTAGACAAGGATTTGAAAGTAAAAGAGGTTTATATTGAAGGAAAGCTCATTTACAAAGGTTGAGGAGGGAGAAAATGGACGAAAAGTTCAAAGAGATAGAAAATTTCATATTTGACAGAGCATCAAAGACGAAACTTCCCGGAATTTCCATCACCGTTATGAAAGATAATGATGTGATCTTCGAAAAATTCTACGGTTTTTCTGAAGTTGAAGGTAACAAACCTGCCACCAGTGATACAGTCTATGGAATAGGATCAATTAGTAAATCATTCGCATGCTTGGCTCTTTTAAAGCTCCATGAAATGAACCTTCTCAGTATCGATGATCCTGTAGAGAAGTATGTCGACTTTCCTCTCAAAGATGTAACAATAAGAAATTTAATGTCCCACACTTCTGGAATTCCATCCCTTGGATACGCAGAAAGTTTGATAAGGACTTTTATAGGGATTAAAACTCCGTGGCTTCCAATAGGAACAATTGATGACCTTATCGCCTATATGAATGATGTGAAAGAATTCAAGTTACTTAATCCAGGTGAAAGGTTCCTTTATCTTAATGAAGGATACGAAGTTCTGGAAAAGATAGTTGAGGTAGTATCGGGAAGAAGTTATAAGGGATTTTTAAGGGAAGAGATAATGAAACCAGCAGGTCTTAATTGCTACTTTTTAGATGAAATTGAAAAGCTTGAAAATGGTGCCGTTCCATACATCAAAAAAGATGGAAAATTTGTAAGAACCTTAATTCCTGGAGGACCGATCTTTGCAGCAGGCGGTGTTGCATGTTCAACAGGAGAGCTTGCAAAGTACGGACAGTTCCTAATAAAAAAGGCAAAAGGAGTTCTTAGCGAACCTACATTCTCTGAGATGGAAAAGCCCCATATAAAAGTGCCCTACGAATACCCTTATGCAGATGGGTATTATGGACTCGGACTTTTCATCTTGAAAGATTTCTTTGGCAGGACTGTTTATGAGCATGGAGGATCTATCCTGGCTTATACAGCTCATCTTATGTATTCAAGAGAAGATGGGGTTTCAATTGCTGTTCTCACCAACGCCAGCGGATATTCAATGAAGAACTTTGCCCATTATGTATTCTCAAGTTTGATTCTCGATAATGAAAAGCTTCCGTTTGTGAAGAAAGAGAAGCTGTACTCTGAAATAGAAGGAAAATACAGTTTGTACAAAGAAGCAATGGAGGCGACTGTTAAAAGCTACGGTGATTTTGTAAAGATAATCTTTGATTCAGATGATGCGCAGGAAATAATTCTTGTGCCGGAAAAATTGCAGGATAATTACCTTCTTTTCTATACACTTGTAAATGGTGCAAAACTTCCTGTTGAGTTTTTCAAAGAAAATGGAAGATGGCATTTTGTTTATGAAAGGTATATATTTAGAAAGCAAGTATTTTGTTGAGTCTTTTGGGCAAATCTAAGAATGTTCTAATATTCTCGAATGATTCGTTTCATGAGGCTTAAAGGGGTGAGATTTTGATTTATATAGGGATTGATGTGGGAGGAACAAAAACAGAAGCTATTGCTGTGGATAAAGATGGAGAGGTTTTATCAAGGGCACTTGGTGGCCCGGGTAATCATGAATCTATTGGCGTGGAAAAAGCGGCGGAAGAGATCAGAAGAACCATTGAAAAAGCCATTGAGAATTTGAAAGATAAAGAAATTGGTGGGGCGTTCTTCGGAATGGCTGGAATAGATCATGAGGAAGATAGAGAAATAGCAAAAAGGATTATCAGGATGGTGGGAATAAATAATACCGGGTTTGACAACGATGGAAGAGTTGCATTAAGATCATGCTTTTACAATGATAGAGGTATAGTAATAGCCTGCGGTACGGGTGGGATAAGCTATTCCGGAGATGGGGAAAAGCTTTTTAGAATAGGAGGATTCTCCTGGTCATTTGGAGAGAGGTTAGGATCTTACTTGATAGCCGGTATGGTAACGTCAGCTGCAGTTAGAGCTGTTGATGGAAGAGATGAAGAAACTATTTTAAAAGAACTTCTGGAAGAAAAGCTCAAGATGAATATTTTTGAACTCAGGAAGATTTCCAGATTTGGCTTGACATCTGTTAAAGACAAAGTTCCTCTTATCATATCTGCACTCTATGAGGCCTATGAAAATCATGATTTCGTTGCAACCAGGATAATACTTTCCATAGTTGAGGAAGTTGTGCGAATAGCGAAGGCTCATAAAAATATGTTAAAAATTTCTTCTCCTATCGGGCTGTGCCTTACAGGAACTTTTTTCAGAAAAGCTCCTCAATATATTAGGAAAATGATTCAAAGTGCTCTTGGAGAAGATTTTACAGTGTTCGTTTCAAATAGAGCGCCGGTGGTAGGCGCGGCTCACCTTGCTCTTGAAGCTGGCGGTGTGCGTCCAGGTGAAGAGACTCTGGAAAGAATAGCTTTTTCTTATGAGAGGAGAGTGAGAGAATGAAGATAGCTGTTATAGGGGGAGGCAGTTCATACACACCAGAACTTTTAACAGGGTTTTTGGAAATGCCGGAAGATATAGATGAGATATTTCTTTTTGATATAGAAGAAGGTAAAGAAAAGCTTAATAA
>JAGHBG010000103.1 GCA_021161105.1 Thermotogaceae bacterium
CCTTTTTTCCGGTGCTGTTGGCAAAGTCTATCAATTTTTCATCTTTCTTTTTAAAATAAATCCCATCTCCTTCAAATGAGGCGATGTACTCTTTTTTCTCTTCTTCTTGTTTGATTTGACTCAGGTTTAAATATGTTCCGATAGTATCGGGAGGTACCCTAATAACGCTTCGAAGGCTTTTAACTGCTTCTAAAGGGGTTTTTGCATACGATACATAAAAGTCAACAGCAGGAGTTGAAACATGCTGATTATTCTCTATACCATCGATATACATCTTGACAGATTTTGTAAAATAAATAGCCAGCGCTTGGTATTTATCAAAAAAAACCGAATAACTATTGTTTATTTCCAGCGATTTGTTTCTCTGGAACGGCATATCGTCATATACAAAAACCTCTGACGGAAAAACCTTAAAAAGCAGGTGTGCTTTTTCAATTTTTGCTTCGAATATGGGGAAAGCTCTCTTTTTAAAAGAAATTCCCTTTTCATCTACTTTTACATCAAGCGCTCCCTTTTTTACTGTACCTTCTTCTTTTATATGTACCTTTGCTACGTTCTTTCTCAACCAGGTTGCTTTCATTTTCTCTCCTCCATGGAAAGAATACTTTTCCGTCTTTAAGGACCGCTGTGTACTCTGATTTTACACTTTTAGTTTTCCCGCATTTCGGACATTTTAAATAAATTCCAAACTTTCCTGTAAGCAATTTCATATTGCTACCACATTCGCATTTAAAATCTGTGTCATAATCAATTTTGTAGAAAGTTTCTTTTGCCTTTTTTAAATCCCTGTTAAAACGCTTAAAAAAGTCCTTAAGAACTTCTAAATGCTCTTTTTCACCTTTTTCAACAAGATCTAATTGTTTTTCCATTTTTGCTGTGAAGGATATATCGACAATTTCCGGAAAGTTCTTTTCAAGATAATCAAGCACAAGGAATCCTATTAAAGTTGGGAAAAGTCGCCCTTTTTTCTTTACAACATATTTTCTTGAAAGAAGAGTTGATATAGTAGGTGCGTATGTGGAAGGTCTTCCTATTCCAAGTTTTTCCATCTCTTTAACAAGACTTCCTTCTGTGAACCTATCCGGTGGCTTGGTTTTCTCCTTTGAAATCTTCATTTCATTGACTTCCACTTTTTCCATCTTTTTCACATCTATGGGTTTTCTTTCTTCTCTTGCAAGTATTTTCTCAAATCCATCAAATATAATCTCTGAAAACTTAGCTTCAAATTCGTATCCTCCATCCTCTGAGGAGAGAATAATTTTTGTTTCCTCTCTTTCAGATGGAGCCATTTGAGAAGCTAAAAATCTTTCCCAAATTAATTTATAGAGTTTTGCGTGGTCCTTATCTAAAATTTTTTCTGCTTTTTCTGGTGTCATGCCAAAATCCACCGGTCTTATTGCTTCGTGGGCGTCTTGAATCTTTCCTTTGCTGGACTTTCTTTTTATAGATTTTCTACCCAGATACTCTTCTCCAAATTTTTCCTTAATGTAATTTGCTGCCATTTCTTTGGCCTCATCAGAAACTCGGATAGAATCCGTTCTGTGGTAAGTAATAAAAGCAATATGACCTTCTTTGGTATCGAGACCTTCATAAAGTTGCTGAGCGAGCATCATAGTCTTTTTAACAGAAAATCCTAATTTCGCTGCTGCAAGCTGCTGCATTGTGCTTGTTATTAAAGGTTCTGGTGGATTCTTTTTTGTTCTTTTTTTCAATATATCTGTCACTAAAAGCTTTTTCTGCTTCTTGAGTTTTTCTACATCTTGGTCTTTCAAATCTTTATCTACTTTTTTTCCATGGGCTCTTACAAGTTCAAAATCAATTCCAAGTACGTTTGCAACTACTCTCCAATACTCTTTCGGAACAAAGCCGAATATCTTTTTTTCTCTTTCACATATTATTTTAAGCGTTGCAGATTGTACTCTACCAGCGCTTAATGTGTTTATCCTGAAAATTTTCCAGAGAAGAGGACTTATAAGGTATCCAACTATTCTGTCCAGTATTCTTCTTGCAAATTGAGATCTAACAAGTTTCATGTCGATATCTCTGACATTTTCTATGGCTTTTTTGATAGTTCTTGGGGTAATTTCAGAAAAAGTGATTCTAACCCCGGCTTTTGGTATACTCAGAACTTCTGATACATGCCATGCAATAGCTTCTCCTTCCCTGTCAAGATCAGATGCTAAAAGTACTTTTTTTTCTTTCACTGCATCTTTTAGATTTTGTATTATTTTTTCTTTTCCAGGAATTACTACAAATTCTGGGTCGAAATCCTCAAGATTAACCCCGAATTTCTTTCGCGGAAGATCTCTAATATGCCCTTGCGAAGCAATTACTTTGTATCCTTTTCCCAAAATTCTCTCAATTGTTTTAGCCTTTGCAGGGGATTCAACTATTATAACCGTTTCCTTACTTTTATTCATTTTATCTGTTCCACCTCAACTCTGTAATAAAGCGCATCAACATCTTTTTTTCTGCACAGTTGGGTTCCTGGGGTTAAGACTGTAGCTGCACCGGAAGCTCCAGCATATCTGAGTGCCTCAGCGCAATCAGCACCTTCTGTTTTTTTAAGGACATAGGCTGCTAAAAAGGCGTCTCCAGCTCCCACAGCGCTAACAACTGGGAGCTTCGGAACTTTAACCTTCCATACTCCATCTTTTGTATAAAGAACTGCCCCGGAATTTCCCAAAGACACTATAATCTCTTTTACTTTGTAGTTATCATAAATTTCTTTTGCGGCATTTATAACTTCATTTATATCCTCTTCATTTATTTTCCTGTTGACAACCCTTGAGAGCTCGTATATATTCGGCTTTATACCATCAGGCTCTGCTATAAGGCCTGCTTTTAGATTTTCTCCATCAGAATCAAAATAAACCTTTATTCCCCAATGCTTAAGCATAAAAATTATTCCAGTATAAAAGTCCGGGCTTACCCCTGTTGGAAGGCTTCCAGATATAACTACTACATCGCCAGGCCTTATAAGTGCCTGCAAAGTTTCTCTCACCTTTTCGAGTTTTTCTTTTTCGACAGGCTCCCCTGGCAAAGACAACCTATATTGGCGTTTACCAACTTGAAGGATTATATTTATTCTCGTTTCCGGTTCTACCCTTATTGCTGTGTATATAACACCTTCTTCATCTAAAAGTTCTTCTATTTTTCGTCCTGTTGAACCACCAAGGAGTGTTATAGCAACAGAAACTCCTCCAAGTTCTCTTATGACTCTTGAGACATCAATTCCTTTCCCCGCGGGATAATCAGAGAACCTTTTAACTCTAACCGTATCATCTTCTTTAAGTTCATCTATATAGAGATATCTATCAAGGCATGGATTCATTGTCAGAGTGAATATCACTTAACCACCTCCAGTGCCACCTTAATAATCTGAGCGAACTTATCTTTGACCATATTTGCAACTCTTATGACATCTTCGTGCTTAAGTGGTTCTTCTAAAACTCCTGCTGCCATATTAGTTATACAGGAAAAGCCCAAAACTTTCAATTCAGCATGAGCGGCAGCAATTACCTCTGGAACAGTTGACATTCCCACCATATCAGCACCTAATTTTCTGAAAGCTTTGATTTCAGCAGGGGTTTCATAGCTTGGGCCAAGGCTCCATACGTATACTCCTTCATTTATTCTCTTTCCATCTTTATTCAGCTTCTCTTTAACTTTCCTCATCCATTCTTTATCAAAAGGTTTTGACATATCAGGAAATCTTACACCTAGTCTTTCATCATTTGGACCTCTAAGAGGACTTTTAAAAGCCATATTTATAACATCTTTTATTAAAACAATGTCTCCTGGTTTATAATCCATACTTATTCCACCTGAAGAATTTGTAATTATCAACCTTTTTACACCAAGTTCTTTAAATACGTATATAGGAAATATTACTTTCCAGGCTTCATAACCTTCATAAAAGTGAAATCTCCCCTTCATCATCATGACTCTTTGTCCCCATAAATTGCCTATAACAAGTTTCCCCTCGTGACCAGGAACAGTAGAAACAGGAAAGTTTGGAATATCTTTATAGTCAATAACACACGAGTTTTCAGCTTTATCTGCTAAGAAACCAAGCCCAGAACCAAGAATGATTGCTACATTAGGTATATTCTCACATTTTAATTTGATATAGTCAGAAGCTTCTCTGATTCTTTCGTGATTGACCATAATACGTCACCTCACATCATAATTTTTTCCTTACAAAGAAATAAGGCTGCGCTGAGCAGCCAATACTTTGATTTTTGAAAAAAGTGAGCCTTCATCATAATACTTTTAATATCCACACATTTTCCTCTTCTGATAGATCAATAACTTCACCATTTATGTCAATAAAAGGCTTAAGGAGATTTTCGCTCCTTCCAACAACCACGCCTGTTCTACCATCACTTAGCTGGACTTTTGTACCTGTTGGATAGATACCAACCATTTTAACAAAGGTTGAAACAATGTCAGGATCAAAATATCTTTTAGAATTTGAGACGATCCATCTCATAGCATAATATGGTGGCATATGATTATCCAGGTCTTCTGAAGTTAAGGTATCGTAAGCATCAGCAACAGCAATTATTCTGGATATAGTTGGAATTCTTTTACCTTCAAGTCCCATTGGAAATCCCTTTCCATCCCATCTTTCATGATGGAAAAGAACTGCATCTATGATTTCTGATGGCATTTCCGCTTCCCTGAGATACTTTGCACCAATAGCTGGGTGATTGGCAATTTCATCATCCAATTTTTCTATATCAGATTCAAATCTTACATTAATGAAAGCAAGACCTAAATCATGCAACATTCCTGCTTCGGCTATTCTTGTGGCTTCATATATAGGCATTCCCATCTCAACAGCAATCATGCCAGCTATTACACCAGTATTGACTAAATGCTTGTGTAAGAATCCCCGGGCATGTTTCCTAATGAGGTTCAAAACATTTCTCTGTTTTGAAAAGACTTCTGCAACGATTTTGTTTGCGGTGGTTCTAATTTTATCTTTATCGAGTGTGTCGGTTTCGAGGATTTTATTTACAACTTCATTTACGGCTTCAATTGATTCATTGTATGTTTTTTCACTTACCGTTGGAGCAATTGATGGAAGCGTTAAGTCTTCTTCTTTAACCATAATTTTTTCTCTTGAAATCATCGCTTCTTCTTCTGGACCTTCTACGTATATTGGAACTCTTTTTACGTTTCTTCTTCTTAGTAGATTTATTGTGTCTTCTGTTAAAGCTTCACCTTTCCTTAATATGAGGGTGAAACTGACACCATCGAATACATCATCTGCTAAAACTTCCCCAGGTTTCACATCATTTACATTCTTCCATATTGTAGCCACGAAACTCCCCCTTATCTTTTATTTTACCCCTTATCTTATTATTTCCTTTAGTTGAATATCAATCCTTATTTATTTACTCACTGCAAAATTCACTGTTTACACTATAGCATATTTTACAACCAATGTTAAAATAGTTCAGAGGTTAGTAAATCATTTTGAAGGAGGTGAAACTTACATGCCCGCTAAATACTTGGAGATCAGATGGCATGGTAGAGCAGGACAAGGAGCAAAAAGTGCTTCTCAGATGTTGGCCGAAAGTGCTCTTGAACAGGGTAAGTTTGTGCAAGCTTTCCCAGAATACGGTGCAGAGAGAACCGGTGCACCCATGAAAGCTTTCACAAGGATCGGTGATACACCCATTTTGGTTAGAGCCGTTATTGAAAATCCTGATATTGTAATAGTTATTGACGATACACTACTCTCTCCAGATATAGTCAGTGGACTTGATGAAAAAGAAGGGGTTCTTCTTGTAAATAGTGTCAGACCATTTGAATGGATAAGGAACAAAACAAACTTCAAAGGAAAGATATGCAAAGTTCCAGCTACTGACATAGCGCTTGAGGAAATTAAAAGAGGCGTACCAAACACTGTTATGCTTGGAGCGTTAGTGAAAATCACAGGAGTGGTTCCACTTGAGGCTATAGAAAACAGAATCGAAAAAATGTTCCTTTCCAAATTCGGAGAAGAGGTTGTAAGCGCAAACAAAAAAGCTCTAAAAAGAGGATTTGAAGAAGTTCAGTGCGAGGAGGTGTAAAGATGGCTCTTAAGGGCTGGAAAGAAATTCCGATAGGCGGTGTTATAGATGAGCCAGGAAAATCAAGGGAATACCATACAGGAACATGGAGAGTATTGAGACCTGTAGTTAACCTTGACAAATGTACCCACTGTATGCTCTGCTGGCTCTACTGCCCCGATATGGCGATAGAGATAACAACCAACGAAAAGAACAGACCACAGATGGTTGGATTTATGTACGACTACTGTAAAGGTTGTGGCCTTTGTGCGGATGTCTGTCCAGTTAACGCTATAGAGATGAAACCAGAAACTGAATTTTTAAAAGAATGAGGAGGTGAAATTGATATGATGAATATAGATCTTAAGAAGTCAAAAGCTGTTACTGGCGCAGCAGCTGTAGCAAACGCAATGAGACAGATAGAACCCCATGTAGTAGCAGCTTACCCTATCACACCACAAACACCTATCGTTGAGTACTTTGCAAAATTCGTAGCTGATGGAGTTGTAAGAACGGAAATGATTCCTGTAGAATCTGAACACAGTGCCATGAGTGCTGTTGTCGGTGCAGCTGCGGCTGGTGCAAGAGCAATGACAGCAACCAGTGCAAACGGACTTGCTCTCATGCATGAGATAGTTTACATAGCTGCGTCATCAAGGCTTCCAATAGTTATGCCTGTTGTTAACAGAGCACTTTCCGGACCAATCAACATCCATTGTGACCATTCAGATGCTATGGCAGAGAGAGATTCTGGGTGGATACAGCTTTATGCAGAAACAAACCAAGAAGCTTATGATCTTACAATTCTTGCCATCAAACTGGCTGAACATGAAGATGTAAGGCTTCCTGTGATGGTTAACCTTGACGGATTCATCCTTTCTCATGGTGTCGAACCGGTTGAATTTCTGTCTGATGAGGTTGTGAAGGAATTTGTTGGAAAGCCAAAGAAAGTTTATCCACTTCTTGATACGGAAAATCCTGTTACCTATGGTCCTCTTGATCTTTATGACTATTACTTCGAACACAAAAGACAGCAGGTGGAAGCAATGGAACACGCTAAAAAGTTATTCCCAAGGGTAGCAGAAGAGTTTGAAAAAATTAGCGGAAGAAAGTATGATTTTGTTGAACCATACAAACTCGATGATGCTGAGTATGTTATGGTAGCACTTGGTTCGACAAATTCAACTATTAAATATGTTGTCGACTGGATGAGAGAAGAAGGGTTTAAGGTAGGAGCCCTTAAGATTTGGATGTTCAGGCCATTCCCGAAGGAAAAGATTCAATACTACCTCAACGGAAGAAAAGCAGTTGTGGTCCTTGATAGAGCCGCTTCCTTTGGTGCAGAAGCTCCTCTTTATGAAGCTGTAAAATCAGCACTTTATGAAGCTACTATCAGACCAAGGCTCGGTTCCTACGTATATGGACTTGGTGGAAGAGACATTGTCCCTGAACACATCAGAAAAGCCTTTATGGATGCCATTGAAGGTAATCTTCTTGTTGATGAACAAAGATATCTTGGACTTAGAGAGTGAAAGGAGGGAGAAATATGCCAGTTAATTACATAGATATGGCAAGAACTTTTAAGAGCAACGCTGAGCAAGTAGGACTTGTACAGGGGCATAGGCTCTGTCCAGGATGTGGAGCTCCCGTAGTGGTTAAATTCACACTCATGACAGTAAGAAAACTTGGATTTGAACCAGTAGTAGGCCTTGCAACTGGGTGTCTTGAAGTTTCAACAACCATTTATCCTTACACAGCCTGGACAGTTCCGTACATTCATAATGCTTTTGAAAATGTTGCGGCAACGATGAGTGGTGTGGAAACAGCAGCTAAATCGCTTAAAAAATTCGGAGAAATGCCAGAAGACAAGAAATTCGCTTTTATAGCATTTGCTGGTGATGGTGGTACATATGATATTGGTATTCAATCTTTGTCTGGTATGGTAGAAAGAGGGCATAAGGTCCTTTATGTGCTTTACGATAACGAGGGTTACATGAACACAGGAAATCAAAGATCCGGAGGCACTCCAACAGGTTCCAATACTACAACTGCTCCGGTTGGAAAGGTTATTCCTGGAAAAGTGCAGATAAAGAAGAGTATTGTAGACATAATAGGAGCCCATGAGGGGGTTTATGCAGCTACTGCTTCAATAAGTGATCCTGCAGACTTTTTTGCAAAGGTGGAAAAGGCTCTTAACTTTGACGGTCCATCTTTCATTGCTGCTTTATCTCCATGTATAAGATTCTGGAGAATACCCGATGGTGCAGCTAATTCCATATCCAAGCTTGCAGTCGAGACAAAATACTGGCCGCTTTACGAGATAGACAGAGGAGTTTACAGGATCACAAGAAAACCGAGACAATTTAAACCACTAATAGAATTCTTGAAAGCTCAGGGAAGGTTTAAACCACTACTTTCAAGACCAGACGCTGATAAAATAGTCAATGCTCTTCAGGAATATGTGGATAAAAGATGGGAAAGACTTTTGGCACTTGAAGAAGCAACAAAAGATAAATATTTGAGGTAATTTTTAGCAAGATAACAAGCAGTTCATCCCCCTGCCAATTGCAGGGGGATTTATTGTATAATATTGCTTGTGCTTCTAACAACGGAGGAGGTGCAAAGGTTTGGAATTAACGTTATCGGATATTATACGGATATTTAAAAGATGGCAGTTGCTATTTTGGATAGTAACCATAGGAGTTGCTATTTTAACAGTTGGTGTATACAAAATACTCCCAAAAGAGTACGAAGCTTCTGCAGTGCTTAAAGTTGAAGGGACATCTGGGACATCTTTAGGAAGCTTGGGGGCATTGGTAGGAGTCAGCGGAGGTGGTGGAAAAGTTGACGACTATATTGAAATGCTAAAAAGTCAAACTGTGCTTGAAAATGCAGTTAAAAAGTTAGATCTTGTTTCTGTGTTCTTTGAAGAAAAAGATATTAAAAAGTTAAAAGAAATAGGTTATGATGATAATGACCTTGTTATGTTAGCAGCCAATGCATTATCCGAGAATTTGGATGTATCAACTTTAGGAAAATCATCTTTAATTTCTGTTTCTTTCAAGCACAAAGACCCTGAGCTTTCTTATAAAGTCGTTAACGGTATAATTGAAGAATTCCTCGAGCTTGTAAAAAGGACCAGTCTTCAATCTATCTCAAAAAAGAAAGAATTTTTACTCGACAGGATTTCACAATACGAAAAAAGTCTCCAGGATGAACTGCAAAAATATGTCAAGTTTCAAAAGGAGCATGGCATAGTATCTCTCCAGGATGAACTGGCTGTTAGGGCTGAACTTTTTAATAGGCTCCGGATGGAATATCTGAAATCTCTCCTAATAACGAAGAACCTGTCAAAAGATAATGCGTTGCCTGAAGATGAACTGTCATACTTTCAAGGTGCTACAGAAGAGGTCTTGGGACAATTAATAAACCAGTTAGTGTCCCTGGAAAATCAACTAGTTGCTTTGAAAGCTATGTATTCTGAAGACAATATCAATGTAGTTTCTTTAAAACTTCAAATAGACGATTTGAAAAAAAGAATAAACGCTCTTAAATTGGGCAAGACAGATGATACTAAAGACCTTATGAGCCTTTATAAAGAGGACATGAATAGATTTTTAGATGTTGAACCCGAATATTATTTTATACAATCAAGACTCGACCTTCTTAAGAATATGACCACATTTACATGGCAACAGTATATACAGGTAGCACTTTCTGAACTTTCAATGGTATCTCCGGTTTCAATTGTTTCAAAGGCAAAACTCACGCATATCCCAAAAACTCTATCTACAAAGCTTGTTGGAGCTATAGGTGGAGCGCTTGGAATATTTCTTGGCATATTGGTTGTATTTTGGAGAGAGACTTCTTCTAAATTTATAACTGACCATATTATATATTCTTCAGAAAGAAGCATTTCGAATTATCATGTAGTAAGAATGAGAAATTTAGAGAAGGATTTCAAAAAACTTACTACAAAACTTTTGGATCTTGATGGCATAGTCTTGATTACCAGTCCCAACGATAATGATGGAAAAACCGCGGCTGCGGAACATATATCCAGGTATTTGAGCAAACTCGGCAAGAAGGTCTTGCTAATAGATGCCGATTCACTGAAAAAAACTTTGACTAGTAAGTATAACTTGCTTTCATCGGAAGGTTTTTCGGATAGCTCCTTAAAACCTTTCAAGATTGATGGAATAGATTTTATACCTTCTGGGAAATCCAGAGATATTCCGGTAATTGATTTTGAGAGGTTGAATGCTTTGAAAGAGCGTTACGATATAGTTTTAATAGATTCTGTGGATTATGAATCAGATCCTTTAACCTTGGCTAAGTTAGATAGCATAAGCGAAAAGATCATTGTGATAATCGCAGAAATGAATTCCGAGAAAATCCTGGCTGATGAGCTTTTATCCAATGTGAAAAGTAAATTACATACAGTAATATTCAACAAAGTGAGGTGGATTTCATGAAAAGATTATTTATTACGATTTTAATAATTCTTTCCTTATCTTTAGCGTTGGCGTATAAATTGAAACCGGGTGATATTATTTCAGTTAACATTTACACCTCTACAGGTCAAATTGTAGCTCAGAGCGTTAAAGTAAATGTGGAAGGTTATGCTGCTCTCCCCTACGTTGGAAGAAAATATGTAGCAGGATTAACTATAGAAGATGTGCAAGAAATGGTTGAGAAGGCGGCAAGTTCATTCCTTCCATCTGCTGTTATATCCGTATCTCTTGAAAAGCCAAAACCAGAGTATGTTATATTTGAAGGAGCTATCAATAGGTCCATAGATATATCTGAGTTTACTGAAAGCGAAAGGAAATTGATATTTCTGCTTGGACTTGCTGGAAAAGGCCCTGGAGTGTATTCTCTGACAGGTCCGGAAATTGTTAAAATAATAAGAGATGGCAGATTAATTGAAGTCAATGTAAAGAAATATTTTGAAACTGCTGATGAGAAATATAACCCTGCTGTAAAGCCCGGTGACCTCATATATGTACCGCGTCCTCAAACTGTTGGAATATTTGGAAGTCTGGTGAGATCAGGTTCCTATCAAATTGAATACGGCACTACGCTCTTACAGTTCCTCTCCAAAGCAGGCGCAGATATAGACCCCCAGAAAGTGAAGGAAATAAGATTATATCGGGAAGGAGATATAATAACAATTTCTCCAGCTGATTCCAAAAAACTTAAAATGCTTTTAAAAGACGGTGATATAGTTTATGTTGTTCCATATAAAGCAATTAATATATTCATAATCGGAGAAATTTCTGCAAAGCTTACCGTTTCTGAATACACAAAGCCTACTTTAAAGAAAGTTGTCTCAGAAGCAGAGATCAATTTTATTCCTGGACAATCTATAATTATAACCCTGATAAGAGATGGAGAAAAAGAGGAATATGTAGTTGATAATCCGGAAAGACTGCCAGATTTGCCACTGAGAGATGGAGACATAATTTCTGTTTACAGAGAAAATGCTGTGAAGGTTTATGTTAATGTGGAAAAAGGAAGTGGTGGAGTTACAACGTTCAATTACCTTGAAACTCCTTCTTTGAAATCCCTTATTTATAAATTGGGAATTTCTAATAGAAATTACGGAATATTTATCACAAGAGAGTCAACAAAAGTATATTTCACGGTAGGCGAGATATTAGACAATAAAGAAGATTTTATACTTAAAGATTGGGATTATATCTATATAACACCTTATGCTTATGGGAAAATTCATCTTCTTGGAACACACTCAGGTGATATTGGGCTTATAAAACCTCATGAGACGTTAAGGGAGTTGATCCTGAGGTTGAATCTGATAAAAGATTATGACGAAGTTTCAAAAATAGAAGTTTTAAGAGGCAGCCGAGTATTTAACTTCACACCTGAGGAGGCTTTAGACATAAATAACAACTTTGAGATAAAAGATGAGGACATAATCCGAATTGTGCCAGCAAGAACTAGGATGATTTATGTCATTGGTGATATAAGTAAAGTGGTGACATTTGCACCGACAGAAGAAATAAACAAAAATACGTTTTTATCAAAACTTGGGCTGAAGCTTGAGGAAATAAAAGAAATCAAGGGTGAAGTAAAAGAGGGATCAGTTGTTGAAGTTTATATAAAAAAGCCAATCAGAGTTTATGTGAATGCAGAAGGAGGCAAAGGTGGAATAACAACCTTTAGCTATCTTGAAACTCCATCGCTTAAATCTCTTTTATACAAGATAGGAATTTCCAACATAAATTATGGGATATTTGTAACACGAGATTCATCAACTGTTTATTTTACAGTTGAAGATGTTATAAGCAACAAAAATAATTTCATATTAAAGGATTGGGATTATATTTACATAACTCCATACGCTTTCGGAAGGGTTAAACTTTTAGGTCCAAAATCCGGTGATGTTGGACTTTTGAAACCCAATGAAACGATCAGAGAGCTTGCAATGAGAGTAAAGCTTATAATGGACTTTGATGATGTTGACAGGATAGATGTAATAAGAAACGACAAAGTTGTTAAAGAATTTACTCCAGAAGAATTGTTAAATACAAATAATGACTTTGTGCTTAAAGATAAGGATATTGTCAGAGTTATTCCAGCAAGAACCAGAGTTATATATGTTCTTGGTGATATGACTACAATAGTTACGTTTTCTCCACTTGAGGAGATTAATAAAGAAACATTTATAGCAAAACTGGGGTTAAGAGCTGATCAGGTGAGAAGTATAGAAGGTGAACTTAAAGATAAAGCGGTTGTGCGGATAAAGATAAAAAGGCCAATAAGAGTGTATGTGTATGGTACTGTAATTGGTGGAAGGACTGTAAACTTTTCGTGGGAAGAAGATCATACACTAAGGACTCTATTTTCAAAAACAGGCACGCTGCCGAGAAAGGATAAAGAAGAGGAGTTTCAAATAGATGTCTATAGAAATGGTAAATTGGTTTACAGCAAAGCAGCTAACATATTGGATGTACCAGACCTTGATTTTGAGTTAGAAGACAACGATTATGTTAAGATAAACTACAACGAAATAAGGATAACAGTCATGGGAAGATCCATAAACCAGGGTTTGTTCTATGTTCCAAAAGATTCTTCTTTAGAATACTTCATTATGAAAATAGGTGGTGTTAGTTCCAACACATCTCATCTAAAGATTTTCAGAGATGGTAAAACTTACGAGTTTAATCTAAGCATAGGAAACATCCCAGAGTTTAACCTTGAAGATGGGGATGTCCTTCTGTTTGCAAGTTCCAATGACAGTTTTGTCTATGCAATTGGTGATGTGACTCATCCAGGAAGTGTATATACAGGTGGAATACCTATGAGTGTAATCAATGTGTTGAATCTTGCTGGCGGGCTGGATAGATGGGAAAACAAACGAAGCATTAGGATCATAAGATCTAACGGAAAAGTTGAAGAATATGAGCTTGACATTGAAAAACTATCAAACATCTTTGTGAATGGAGGAGATGTAGTGTTTGTAGAACCCAGTTCTTACAACAGGATTTTTGTTCTTGGAGCCGTTAATAATCCAAGGGTGGTTTTTATTGACAAAAAAACTACAGCTGTAGATGCTATAATGCAAGCCGGGGGATTTTCCTCTACAGCTGTTAAGGATAAAGTTTACATCTTTCGTGGTGGAACAAATGGGCCTATAGAGATTTACGACTTATCCTGGATTGAGAAAGGCAAATCAGGGAAAAATCCCTACTTAGAGCCAGGAGATATTATATATATCCCAGATAGTCCGATGGTATCTATCACAACTATGATTGGGTATATCAATACGATGATATCGTTTATCAATAATTCTATGACGCTATACAACAATATAGTTGGCAAGTAACAGTGGCAACTAATCAATTAAGAGGAAGTGCTATTCAATGGAAGATAAAAAGATCTTAATTGTTTGTTTATTCTTTATATTTAGTCTTCAAATGTTCTCATCGCCGTGGAGTTCTGTTTACTTTAAAACCCAAAAGGGGGAAGCTCCCCCTTTTGTTTACATACCAGTGAACTTCGACAAAGAAGATAACTTTTCAGTCGAAGTGTCGCCACTTGCAGCTTTAACGAACATAAATTATCAAGTGCCGCACGGCTGGTGGAAAGTGGCTGATGCATCAACTCCTCTATATCTATATGAGGAGCTGCCTCATTTTCTAACCATAAAGCTTTCTTTTCAAAACAGTTTTTCCAAACTTCATGTAGAATTGCCCCTTAGAAAATCTCTGACAGCCTTTTTTACCTGGCCAGACACTACGATGAATTTCCTGCCGGAATACCCATATATATCGATGGATATGAATTTTCCAAGAAATTCGTACCTGTACTTTAATTTTAAAGATAACTTCTTAATGATAGGTAGAACAAAATTAAAATGGGGTTACTGGGATTATCCGGTTTCTATCTCTGACTACGCCCCATACTTTGATAACATCACATACATATTTAAAAGCGGAAACTGGTTTTCTTATACGTACCATCTTATATGGTTGGATCCAATACTTACCCAAGAAGAATACAAAATTCAATCAGAAGTGACCCCTGTTAACAGTGATCCTCTTTCCCCTTATTATGATAGATCCAAAGTTATGGTAGCGCATAGATTGGATTTCCTTGTATTTCCTAATTTTCGTTTTTCCATAGGGGAAATGAACATGATTGGAGGTAAAAACCCTGATCTTTTCACGATAAGTCCTGTCAATGTATGGCACAACAATTATACAGAGAGTTTTACAAATTCAATAGGAATTCTTCAATTATCATGGACTCCTGTCAATGGACTGAATTTCTACTTTGATTTTGCTCTTGATGATTATGCAGTACCGTTGACAGAGCCTTCCGATGTAAAACCAACCGCTCATGGTTTATCAGCAGGGATTATCAAAACATTTTCAACAAAATTTGCTAATTTTATGTTAACGTTGAATTATTCTGAAACGACCAAATGGATGTACAATACTTTTCTTCCATATCTTAAATACGATGCAAGGATTCGGTTTATTTCCAACTTTCCAGTGTCTGCAAGAACTATGGTATCCTTTCCAATAGGATTCAAGTATGGTTCTGATTCATCGCTTATAAGTTTTGATGTTAGGTTTTTTAACAAATATATGAATGGTGATTTGAAATTTTTAAAACTTGAAAAGGGGAAAACCACAATCCTAACAGCATATAAAAGTGATGTTCCAGATGATACAGTTGCGTACTGTGGTCTCAGTTTTTCTTTAA
>JAGHBG010000052.1 GCA_021161105.1 Thermotogaceae bacterium
AATGTAATCTTGCCATTTCATACTTTTCCTCCTGTTTGTTTTTTATCTATTATTCAACAATTTTATTATTCAACAAATCTTTTATCTCTTCAATTATACCCAGAATAGTCTTTTCCTTCTCTAAAAAACTTGTCACTATTTCCGCAGGAGAAGGTAAAGTCTCTGTTTCAATACGATTAGGATTTTTTGCAGAAAGATCATAACCACGTTCTTTTATTTCTTCTACAGAAACAATCCAAGAATGCTCTGAAAGACAAGCTTCTCGTGGACCCTTACCTTTACGATACTTATCCCAAGCTTCCCAGAGTTTTCGGGCTTCATTAAAATGTTCATCCTGGATAGGATATTTTTTGGTAAACCTTGTCCCTTCACGTTCTTTTCCTTCCCGATCAATCCAATTAGGAGGTTTAAGTTCATAATACCAAATCTCTTTTGTTGGTCCTGGTCGTTCAAAAAATATAAGAGCGGTTTTAACATCCGAATAAGGAGCAAAAGTCCCTGGAGGAAGGTTTACTATAGTGTGAAGGTTAAACTCAGAAAGAAGTTCTTCTTTAACTTTAGCAAAAGCTCCACCGCGGAAAAGAGTCCCTTCTGGAACCACCATTCCACACCGAGCACCGTCTCTTAATTTGAGTTTTCTCATAATGTGCTGGAGAAACAAAAGTTCGGTAGCATTGGATTTAACAGGGAAGTTTTGCTGAATATGACGACCTTCTTTTCCTCCAAAAGGTGGATTGGTTAAAATCACATCAAATCTTTCTGAAACCTCACGAATGTTTTCCTCAAGTGTATTTTTCCGATAAACCTTGGGGCAGGTAACTCCGTGGAGTACCATATTCATAAGCCCTAAAAGGGCAGGAATAGGTTTTTTCTCCTGCCCATAAAAAGTTTTTTCCTGAAGAATTTTGTAGTCTTCTATAGTTTTTTCATATTTTTTCATGTAAAGATAAGCCTGAACTAAAAAACCACAAGTACCGCAAGCAGGGTCATAGACCGTTTCACCAATTTTAGGATCAATCAGTTCTACAATAAAGCGAACCACCGGACGAGGAGTATAAAATTCTCCAGCCATGCGATTTTCATTTCCCAGACGGCGTAAAAGTTCTTCATAGACTTGGGAAACGGTAAAAATATCATCCTGACTATGAAAATCTATACTGTTTATAATTTGGAGCACATCCTTTAAATTATAACCTGAAGCGCAAACAATAACATTACGCTCAGCAAAAACACTGCGAATGGTTTCTTTTAAAGGATCTCCTACAAGGTTTTGAAGATAAGGAATCAATTTCCCATGCACAAAAGAAAGTAGTTCATCTGCTGGTAAGTCTTTAATAGCCCAGTCGCGCCAGCGATAAGGAGGTTCTATTATAGGTTCATATTTCCGTCCCTCAAGTTCGGCTTGAGCTTCCCATTCTTCTTCCTGAGCATCTAAGAAGCGGAGAAAAAGAAGCCAAGCAAGATGTTCAATATATTCCATAATACCACCACAGTTATTATCTCTACGAAGAATGTCGCAAGCTCGCCATATTTCATTAGCTAAAGTTTCTCTGGTTTGTGGAGTTTTCATAGGTAAGACCTCCTTTTATTCTGCATAAATGCGTTTTTGTATTTCTTTAAGAGCTAAACCAAGAGCTTTTATACCTCCAAACCATTTGCTAATTTTATAAGCTCCTCCCCAGTCTTTAAAAGGAGAAACATTAAAAATTTCACCTTTAAGTTGCTCTATACCACCTACCCGATATTTTTCCAGAAGCTCAAGGATTACCTCTTTTGCCTTTTGGCTATATCGGTTAATAAAACTTTGTTCTCGGTTTTTAAAAGCTGTAGCTCTTTCGTCTCTCGTCCGAATAGGTGTGCCAAAAGCAATGTGGGCAAGAAGGTCAAAAATATCAGCCTCTGGTTTTCCCAGCACTTCGGCAAGAATTTCTGGATGAATACTTGATTCCCTGAGTTCCTGTAAGAATTTATGCCTTTGCTCTGGATCAATCCAGATAGCTCTTAAAGTTTCTACCGTGGGAGAAGTTTTAAGAATATGCTCTCGGATATAATCTTTATATTCAGCTAAAGAAAGCTGTTTACCAGTAGATTCAATTAAAAACACTGCTTCGTCGGCAATGGATACTTCAAGACCTTTAACCTTTATTTTCTGTGTTCCTTTGCACTCCGGCTTTAACGCTACTTCTATTTTTACTGTTTCGTTAGCAATAGTTTCAACCCGTAATTGACGACGGATATAACCAGAGGCTGAAACAATCAGTATTAATGTTCCTTCTGGTAAGCCTGAAAAAGTAAAAGTTCCATTTTCATCAGTTTTAATAGGACCTTGCTGGGTATTTGGACCTGTTCTTATACTTACAGAAGCTTCAGGAATAGGTTCACCAGTTCTCAAATCAAAAACTATTCCTTCAAGAGAAGCTGTTAGAGGACCTTGCGGTTTTACCAAAGTAGTTCTAACAGGTCTATCCCACTCATCAAAAAGCCGGGTTGCACCAGTAAAATCAATAATTCTGAACCAATATTTGTCTGTAGTAGGATCAACTCTGCTTCCTCTTCCAATAATTTGTTTAAACAAAATGGGAGAAGATATAGTTTTCATAAAAACAATATTACGGCAGGAAGGAACATCCACTCCAGTTGACAAAAGTTCAGCAGTAGTAGCTACAACAGGAGCTTTTTTATTTGAATCTGCAAAATCTTCTAAAAGCCTTCTGGCTTCCTCTCCTTCTTCAGAAATTATAGGCACAGCATAATTATCAAGTCCTGTTTCTGGACCAAGTTTATCTTGAAGAAGACGAGCTACAAGACGAGCATGTTCCATATCTACACAGAAAACCATAGTTTTATCCCAGATCCCAAAACGACGAAGAAGTTTTACAAGATGCTCTACCATAGCTTCTGTACGGTCAGGAAGAGTTATTTCTCTTTCAAACTGAGGAGTGGTATATATCTCTCGGGGCTCCACATCTTCAGGAATGAAAACCTCAGCTCCCTGTTCTATAGCATCTTCAAGACGAAGCCCTGTTAGATCTACAGTAGTGCGTACACGGTGAACTTTATAGGTTGCAAGAAATCCATCTTCTATACCTTGTCCTAAACTATATTGATAAGCTGGTGGATGCCATGTACCTTTTTCAGGGTGCTCTGGGTCAACCGGAACTTCTGGCTCTTCAGCACAGAAGTAAGCATAGGTATCAACATTCTCGTCCTGCTTGGGAGTTGCAGTCATGCCTAAGTGCACAGCAGATGAAAAATGATCCAAAATTTCACGCCAAGTACCCCACCCAGAACGGTGGCATTCGTCAATAATCACCAGGTCAAAGAAATCCGACGGAAATAACTCAAAAAGCCGTTTACCTTCTTCATTTGGACTCCAGAGGGTTTGATAAATGCCAAAATATATGTCACGATTTAAATTGGGAGGATGACCTTTGATTAAATAACGTGGATCGCTTGCCCCATCAGCAAAGGGCGAAAAAACATTATAAGCCTGATCTCTTAACACTATACGATCAGCTAAAAATAGTACACGAGCAGGTCGTCCAGGATGTTTCCTTTCTAACCATTTACTTTTAAGAAGTTTCCACACAATCTGAAAAGCAATATAAGTTTTTCCAGTCCCTGTGGCTAAAGCCAAAAGGATTCGTCTTTGTCCATGCATAATCCGCACAATCACTTCTCGTATAGCTACTTCCTGATAATAGCGAGGTTGTTTCCCCTGAATAGAACAATAAGGATAAAGAAGAGGATTAATTTTGTAAAAAAATCCATAAGTAGAAGTAGGTTCTTCTATTTTAAAAGCTGTTTCTGTGATTTTAAGAGTTTCAAGCCCCATATTTCTTTGCCAGCGCTCCCAGAGGTCTTCTGGACGAGGGAATTGGGAAAAAGTTCGGCTGGTTTTGGTAAAAAAGTCATATTCAATAATTTCGTGCCCATTTGTAGCATAAGCGAAGTAAAGCCCTAAATCTTTAGCATACCGTTTAGCCTGTTCAAGTCCAGATAGAGCTGACTCAGTTTCTGCTTTAGCTTCAACTACAGCTATAGGAAAGCTCTCCGTGAGTCGAAGGAGGTAATCAACCCGCTTGGGTTTTCCTCGTTTTACTTGATCTCCTACTAAAAAAATCTTTCCAAGTGTATATTCAACATTTCGTTGATAAAAATATTCGCGTGTAACTTGTTTATCAGTCCATCCAGCTGCTTTAAGCTTTGGTTCAATTAAATTAGCTCTGGTATCTGCCTCGTTGTAAGACATCTTTTACTTATAACTTATAAATTTTTAAAATTCCTTGAACTGTTAGTAAT
>JAGHBG010000107.1 GCA_021161105.1 Thermotogaceae bacterium
CAAAGATAGACATAAATGGCAGGATAAATATACAGTAGAAAAAATAGTAGAAGAAATAAAAAAGAAAAATCTCTAAATATGCCCCTGAATCCAGTTCAATTTGGTAAAGATGTTATAGATCAGTTTGGGCGTTATTTACTTACTACTTTTCCAATAGCTGATCCACGGCTTCGTGAACAATTTAAAGAAGGGCTTTCTTTTGGATTAGGGGGGAAAGAGAGACTTGCTAAAGGTCCGTATATATACTTAAGTCGTCCATTTGTGGAAGGTCCCACATTAAAAGAACTTATTAATGATCCTTCTCTTAACCTACATCCAGCTATTGCTGGAATTTTTAAGTTTGAAAGACTTTATAAACATCAAGAGGAAGCCTTAAGGGCAGTCAAAGCTGGAAACCATGTTATTATTTCTACTGGAACAGGCTCAGGTAAAACCGAAGGTTTTCTTCTTCCTATCATTGATGAATGTTTAAAAGCACGAGATCGGGGTGAGACCAGAGGTCCGCTTGCTATTTTGATTTATCCTATGAATGCCTTAGTAAATGACCAACTTGAGCGTCTAAGAAAACTTCTTGCCGGAACTCGTATCACCTTCGGACGCTATACTGGTGAAACACCTGAAACTGCAGAAAATATCCCAAGACTTGAAGAGTCCCGACCTTATACTAAAGAAGAACTTTTAAAAGCACAAAAGCCTGGATATCCCTTTCCTCTTCCTTGGGAAGAGTGTTTTTCACGAAAAGAAATTCTTGAGAGAAGACCTTTGATACTTCTTACCAACTATAGTATGCTTGAATATCTCCTCCTCCGTCATAAAGATATCGAACTTTTTCTAGAAGCACCTTTGAAATTTATAGTTCTGGATGAAATTCATACCCACACAGGTTCACGAGGATCGGAAATTGCCTGCCTTATCCGCCGAGTGCGAGGTATAACTGGTAAAACCAGAGATGAAGTTATTTGTATAGGAACCTCTGCTACTTTAAAAAGTGCTGATGTTGTAGAGTTAGGAAATAAAGATGGGAAATGGGAAGCAGAACTAAAACGTTTTGCTGCTAATATTTTTGGAGTACCTGAGGATAAGCTTTATCTTGTTCAGGAAAGCTATCAGGAGAGAAAAGAAAAGGGTTCATTTAGACCTCCTCCACCTGATGATCCACAGAAACTTTTTCATGAAATTTTAAAAAGTGTACGTGAAGTGCAGTTGCAAGATGAAGTGAGTGAAGTCTCCCTTGAAACTATAAAACTTGCTGAAAAATTGGTAAGTCTTAAAGCACCCGAAGGAGGAGATACACTTGCAGTTCTTTACAAACTTCTTGCCCAAAGTGAGATAGTTTCTTTCCTTGAAAAGATTACAGAGACACCTCGGCAACTTAAAGAAATTGTAAATGAATTTAGAAAAGCTTTTCCTGAAAGAAAAAGACTTCCAGATGCTGCCCTTGAAGCTGAGATTTTAAATTACTTAACCTTAGGAGCTCTTGCACGCCTTGATGATGAGCCTTTGCTAAGACCCAAACTTCACTATTTCGTACAAGGTCTTCAAGGCGTTTACATCGCTTGGCAGGAGGATGGAACTCCTAATATCTTTTTCGATCAAGCAATAAAAACAGATTATATTCTATTTGAACTGCAAATTTGCCGTTCCTGCGGTCAACATTATGTGAAAGAAAAATATTCTCCTCCCTTTGCTGTAGATTATGAAGGAAAAATATGCGGTGTAAGAATCCTTTCTAAGAACTCAGAAGATGCGGAAATACTTTATTTTACAGACACTATTGTCCCAGGAGTGGAGGAAGAAGTTTTTGGAGAAAAGGGATATCTTTGCCCTTATTGTGGAGCCATTCATGATCGGGAACTTTCAGTCTGTCTTAACGAAAAATGTCGCCGAGAAACAAAATTAATACCAATTATTTTTTTCCCTGCACCTTTACACCGTTGTGTTTCTTGTGGAGCCGCTAATCCAGAGCGAAGCCCAGTTATCACTCCGGTAAAGTCTGCTGAGGTTTCTGATGTTATGATCCTTGCTCAAACTATGCTTTCTGTTATGCCAGAGCCAAGTTTAAGAAAACTTATTGTTTTTGCAGACTCCAGACAAGAAGCCGCATTTCAGGCTGGATGGATGGAAAATCGTTCACGGAGGCATCGTTTAAGGCACCTTGTTTATCAAATTTTAAAAAGTGAACCTACAAAAATTTTTTCTATTGATTCTCTACATGAAAAATTGATTGAAAAAGCTACAGAACAAAAACTTATTCCACGAGTACGCTGGGGGCAGGAAGAGGAATATAAAAGACTACGCTGGTTTATTGTAGAAGAATTGGCTTCTTTAACACGGCGTCAAATGCGCGGAAGTTTAGAACAGTTAGGATTAGCAGCAATTCTTTATGATGGTATAGAGCCGGAAAATCTTACCGAATTTACTCACTGGCTGGAAAAATTGGAGATAAGCAGCGAAGATCTTTCTAATCTTATCCATGCTCTTTTAGATATTTACCGAATCCAAGGTATTTTAAGCGATCCTTTCCTTCAAAGAGATTGGTCTTCCCAAGATACAGAAGTGCGAAAAGGAATAATAAATATTATGGAATTTTATTGTCCCCATGTTCTTGTCTTTCAAAAAGAAGGCGAAAGTAAATATCAAAAGGGATGGATAACTAAAAACGGACGTTCCGCTGCTCAGGTTTTCTTAAGTAAAATTTTTCCTAACCTCAAACCAGAGTTGAAAAATCAGTTTTTAGAAGATCTCTGGGAATGGCTTATAGAGAAAGATATATTAGTTCCAGCGGAAATAAAAAAGAAGCGAGCTGGAAAGATTGTTCCTGTGAAAGATGGTTCAGGATATCAAATTAATTATAAAAGAATAGGAATTACACATAGTGAAGGACGGTATGTTTGTCAAAGTTGTCGTTTATCTCGCTCACGACCTACGCCTGGCAATGTATGTCCTGTATATCGGTGTAAAGGACGTCTTATTTATCAGCATTGGGATGAAAATCATTACGATGTGGTTCAATATACAAAACTTGATTTTGTTCCTTTAATTCCAAGGGAACATTCTGCTCAAGTTCCTCAGGATGATCGCTTGAAGTATGAAAGAGAATTCAAGAAAAAAGAAAGTGCTGTTAACTGTTTGGTTGCTACTCCTACCCTTGAATTAGGTGTAGATATTGGTCAGTTGGAAATGGTCTTGATGCGAAATGTTCCACCTTCTCCGTCAAGTTATGTTCAGCGAAGTGGTCGAGCAGGTAGAAGGCATCGTATAGGTGTAGTTTTCACTTATTGCAGAAATCGTTCTCATGATAAATATTTTTACCGACATCCTGAACAGATGATATCTGGAAAAATTTTGGTTCCTGCGTTTTCTATGCAGAATGAGCCTCTAATTCGTAAGCATATTTTTTCTACAGTTTTGAGCTTTTTAAGACAGAAAGAAGATACTGTCAAGTTAATAAATAACATTATTCCACCTTTTATATGGCATTACTTTGGAGAGAAAGAAAATGGAAAAGAGCGTTACCGTGATAGACCTTTAGATGTAAAAACTCCTTTAAAAGAAGTGATTAGAAAATATCAGGATGAAATAATAACTTTTTTGGAAACTATTTTTACAAATACTTGGCC
>JAGHBG010000062.1 GCA_021161105.1 Thermotogaceae bacterium
AATTTGACATAAAAAAAAACAAAAGAGTATACTAAGAACAAGTAACATTTGTTACAAATCTAAAGGAGGAGGTGGGGGAATATGGGTTTTTTAATCTTTATATTATCTGTTATATGGTTTTTTGTAATGTACAAGCTCTATGGCGGCTGGATTGCAAAGAAGATCTTCAAACTCGATGACTCAAGAGTAACGCCAGCCCATGAACTCGAAGATGGTGTAGACTATGTTCCAACAAACAAGTGGGTAGTTTGGGGTCACCATTTCACTTCCATAGCAGGGTTAGGTCCTATAGTGGGCCCTGCTATAGCGATTATGTGGGGATGGGTACCTGCAGTTCTCTGGGTAACACTTGGAACAGTTTTTGCAGGTGCAGTTCACGATTTCGGTTCATTGGTTGTTTCTATGAGAAACAAAGGTAAAAGTATCGGTGAGTTAACCACCAGAATTGTAGGTCCAAGGGCAAAGTACCTCTTTATGGCAATAATCTTCTTTGAGCTCTGGATAGTTATAGCTATTTTCGCCATGATTATGGGAATACTCTTTAAAATGTACCCTCAGTCAGTCTTCCCGGTATGGATGGAAATACCAATTGCTATAACTCTTTCTTACATGGTTTATAAAAAGGGAAAGAACCTTCACACATGGTCATGGATAGCGCTTATTCTTATGTATGTCACAGTATTTATTGGAGTCTTTATTCCTATTAGCCTCCCAAATCCAGTCGTTACATGGCTCTGGATTCTCATGATTTACGCATTCATCGCTTCTACTCTTCCTGTGGAAACTCTTCTTCAGCCAAGAGACTACATTAACTCTCATGAGCTTTTGGTCGCAATGGGACTAATCTTTGTAGGAGCTATTGCAGCTGTTATTGCTGATCCTGCTCATCTGAACTATGTTGCACCAACATTCAATCCAACTCCAAAGGGAGCTCCTCCAATCTGGCCATTCTTATTTGTCACGATTGCATGTGGTGCTATTTCTGGATTTCACTCTCTGGTTGCTTCTGGAACTTCTTCTAAGCAGATAAACAAAGAAAGCGATGCCCTTCTTGTTGGATATGGTGGAATGATTTCTGAAGGCATATTGGCATCGCTAGTCATCCTTGCGGTCGCGGCTGGATTTGGAGCACTTGGAAAAGGTCATGAAGCCGGAGTTGCAGCATGGACACAGCACTATGCTAACTGGGCATCCGCAAAAGGGCTTGGAGCAAAGATAGGAGCATTTGTTGAGGGTTCAACAAACATGATGATGTATGTTTTTGGAAAAAGCAAATTCGTTCATGATCTATTGGCTACAATTATGGGAGTTTTCGTAGTCAGTTTCGCAGGAACTACTCTTGATACCGCTACGAGGGTTCAAAGATATATAATCCAAGAGGTAGGAGACAGTTTGAAACAAAATTGGCTGAAAAATAAATATGTTGCTACACTTGTTGCCGTTGCTTCAGCTCTCGCACTTGCGCTTGTTAAACCAGATGGAACAGGAGCTCTCATACTCTGGCCACTTTTCGGAACAGTTAATCAGCTTCTTGCTGCTCTTGCACTTTTGATCATAACTGTTTATCTTGTAAGAAAAAGAGTGAATCCATGGATAGCGGCTATACCTATGATTTTCATGGTTATTATGACCGCCTGGGCAATGGTAATGAATATTAATAACTATGCCAAATCTCATAACGGATTACTTTTAACCGTTGGAACTATTGTCTTCATACTCATGATATGGCTTATAATTGAGGCGATAACTGTTCTTTCCAGGGCAAAAAAATTTACAGAGGGTGAAATGGATTGATTTTTGTTGGGTTCACCCATCAATTTGGCAGGATAGATTACTCAGGAATAGAAAAGTACAAAGAAAAAAATAAAGTTGAAAGGGTCGTTATATTTTGTAGAAAAGCACCGATTGATGAAATAAAACAATTAGCAAAAGGTTATGAATTTGTAATTACCAGTAATCCAAGGAAAGAAGCAAGAGCTTATGCTAAGAGGTTGAAAAAAGAAGGAAAGAAAGTCGTAGTAGAGGATCTTCAGGACTTTGGGGAAAGAGCTATAAGGGATGTTTGTTAAAAAAGCATATATAATTAAGCACTAATCTAAATCACGGAACAAGGAAAAACACCCCCGAGGTGGTGAAGCAAAGCCATTGAGGGGGGTGTTTTTCTTTGAGTGAGAAATAGCGAAAGTTCGAAAATATTCACAGAAACTTAAACAAAAAATCATCAGACTTTACTCACAAAAGCTACTTTCAATAAGCTACTACATTGCTCTTCTTTTCAGTTACAGATAAAAAAACCAAGTCAGATTATTGAAGAATTGTCCGCATTTAAGGAAGAGTTAGTTAAAGACACATGACAAAAGAAGAAAATACATACGATTTTACAACGAAGAAAGTTTCAAAAAACATGGCTCCGGTTGAACACCGAAGCCATGTTGTTGAAAAGTTAATAACGTATTTTTTTTACTTCTCCCACTTTTGTGGGCAAGTTTTTCTTTATATCTAGCGGAGTCTTTTATATTTATTCCTTTTCATAAAAGCTTCTACACTATAATTGCTCTCTTGCAAGGCGCATTCCTTCTTCGACTGCTTTTTTGTTCAAATCTAAAAATGCTGCTTTCTTACCTGTCATTTTCTTCTCAAGGGCTCTAAAAACACTTTCTTTTGATACAACTTTTGTTGCTTCTATAAACGCACCAAGCATAACCATGTTTTGAGCCTTTACATTACCAAGTTTCTCTGCAACATCGTTGGCAGGTATTTTTATTACCTTGATATCCTTCCTCTGAGGTTCTCTATCTATCATAGATGTATTCATCACAAGTATACCACTCTCTGCAAGGGTAGGCTCGAATCTCAAAAGCGATGGTATGTTGAATATAGCTATTTCATTTGGTGTATCGACAACAGGAGAAGCTACAGGTTCATCAGAAACAACTACAGTACAATTGGCAGTACCCCCCTCATCTCAGGACCATAAGAAGGAAGCCATGTCACATGTTTGCCTTCTATCATACCAGCCTGAGCTATTATCTGTCCAAAAAGCATTACACCCTGCCCACCAAAACCGGCTGCTATGATTCTGTGCTCCATCACTTCACCCCCTTTTCTTTCATGACCTCTGTTACCTTATCTACATAAACTCCAAGGGGGAATTCCTTTACCATATTCTCATCAAGCCATTTGCCTGCCTCAACAGGATCCATACCCCAGTTTGTTGGACATGTTGAGAGAACTTCTACTATGCCAAAACCTACATCGAGAAGTTGAGCATAGAAAGCCTTCTTTATAGCCATCTTCGCCTTTGGAACATCCTGCGGTTTTGAAACTTTTACTCTTTCCGCATAAGCAACTCCGGGAAGAGCTTTCATTATCTCCATAATATGAATTGGATAACCCTCTCTTTTCGGATCCCTACCATAAGGGCTTGTGGTTGTTTTCATCCCAAGAAGAGTGGTTGGAGCCATCTGTCCTCCGGTCATTCCATACACAGCGTTGTTTATAAAAACTGTCGTTATCCTTTCTCCTCTGTTAGCTGCGTGGATAGTCTCTGCCGTTCCTATCGCTGCAAGATCTCCATCTCCCTGGTAAGTTAAAACGAACATATCCGGCCTTGCTCTTTTCATTCCAGTGGCAACTGCCAGTGCTCTTCCATGAGCTGCAACAGTTCCATCAACATCGAAGAATTCATAAGCAAAAACAGAGCACCCAACCGGTGCAACAAGAAGAGTCTTTTCTTTAAGGCCAAACTCATCTATGAGCTCTGCTATCAATCTATGAACTATTCCATGGTGACAGCCTGGACAGTATGTAAATTCCTTTCCGCTTAATGATTTAGGCATGGAAGCCAAAAGAATAGCATCTTTTACCTGCTCACTCATTCAAATCACCTCCTGATTTCCTTCATCAATGCTTCTAATATTTCCGCCGGTGTTGGTATAACTCCAGCAAGTCTTCCATAGAACGGAGTACGGGCTTTACCCAGAACTGCTAATTTAACATCTTCAAGCATCTGACCGGCACTCATCTCAACTGTCATTACTATATCTACCTTTTCTGCGAGTTCTGAAAGCCTTTCGTATGGGAAGGGATAAAGAGATACAGGTCTGAAGAGTCCTGCTTTTATACCTTTTTCTCTTGCCATCTTCACAGTACTCTTCACTATTCTGCCCACCGTTCCATGAGCAACTATTATTACTTCCGCATCTTCCGTCATAAACTCCTCCCACTTTTTCTCTTCAGCTTCTACTTTTCTGTATGTCTCCTGCAATACAAGATTCATCTTTTCCAGTTCGTATGGATCTATATTAAAAGAGGTTACATACCTTGCTTTTCTCCCTCTTGCACCTGTTAGAGCCCAGTCATCTTTGCTGGGAAGCGTGGATAGATCAACAGGATCCGGAAATTCAACTGGCTCCATCATCTGGCCAAGCATCCCATCAGCAAATATAACAACTGGTGTTCGGTACTTATCCGCAACATCAAAGGCATGGATTGTAAGCTTTACTGCTTCCTGTAACGACGATGGAGAATAAACCGGGAGTCTGTAATCTCCATGCCCACCACCTTTTACAACCTGAAAGTAATCTCCCTGAGATGGTTGTATGTCTCCAAGACCGGGACCACCTCTTACAACATCAACAAAGACTGCAGGGAGTCTTGCATTTGCCATGTAAGAAATCCCCTCTTGCATCAAAGAAAATCCAGGTGATGATGTGGAAGTCATCACCCTAACACCCACTGATGATGCTCCATACATCATATTAACCGTTGAAACCTCACTTTCTGCCTGGAGAAAAACTCTGCCTTCTTGGGGCATTCTCCTTGCCATGTATTCTGTAAGTTCGCTCTGCGGGGTAATCGGATATCCAAAGTAAACTGTACATCCAGCTCTAATGGCGGCTTCTCCAATCGCTTCTGTTCCTTTCACCATTATCTTCTCGCCCATCCTCATCCCTCCTTACTTGCTTAGAGCAGGTGTTTTGTACCTGTATACCGTTATACACACATCAGGGCACGTGTAATAACAGAACTGGCATGCTATACATCCTTCACCTATGTACTCTGCCGGGTGATAACCTTTACTGTTAAATTCCTCAGAAAACCTAATAACATTTGCTGGACATGCATTTATACAAAGACCACATCCCTTACACCTCTCCTGATCAATCTCGATAAAGCCAAGCGTTTTTCTTGCCATATACTGACCTCCTTTCACCATTGAAGTTCCATGTATCTCTCTATGATGAACTTATCAAACTCACAATCACAATCCTTTAAAAAACTCGGGACTACAGTAAAAGCAACTGGTATTTCCAAAATTTTTGAAGCTTTTTTAACTATTTCTTCACCTTCCTTTATAACTTCTTCTGTTGTATCCGGGCCAAGATTCGTGTTGGATACAAGAAAATCGAAATCCACCCTTGCCCTATTTCTAAGCTTTTCATAAAATGTGACTATACCTTCAACTGTATTTGTGAACGGCCTTCTAGTATTTATCACAAAATAAATTGTGGTATTTTTCATAAACGTTCTTAAATATCCAAGAACGGCTATTCCATCTTCTTCTCCACCAACATCTAAAACGGCTTTTATATCTTTGTTAGACAGTATTCCAAAAACCTCTGGAGGAATCATTGGAGTGTCAGCCCAAACATATTTTCCTGGCGGTACAACCACTTTGATCCCAAATTCCTCCAAAAAACCTCTTTTATCCCTCGAACGAAAATAAGGAGACACATAATCAAGATCCGCCAAAGCTACATTTTCTCCTTCTTTAGCAAGTTTTAAAGCCATATTCATAGCTATTTCAGTCTTTCCAGATCCAAACATCCCAACAAATGCCATGTTTTTCTTCTCCATAACTATCCTTCCACAACTTCTTTGTAGCGTTTCGCTTTTTCTTCTCCTCGCAAAGTTCTTAAGACCCCCAGGGCCAAAGCACTTTCTTCATCTCCACCCGGATATACGAGGACAGGAGCAATAAAGGACACCATTTCTGTCAACCATTTAACTAAAAACTCAGTATCATAAGCAAGGCCCCCTGTTAAAACAATTGCATCGACTCCTTCTAACAGCGCCATCGCCATCTTACCTATCCATTTTGCTATCTGATGAGCCATTGCTCTGTAAACAAGTCCTGCTTCTTTATCGCCGTTTCTTATCCTATCCTGAACTTCCATAGCATTGTTAGTACCAAGGTAAGCAACAAGTCCGCCTCTACCTTTTATTCTTTTTCTCATCTGCTCAAAAGTGAATTTCCCGCTGTAGGCAAGATCTATGACCTGCGTTATTGGAAGGGTTCCGCTTCTTTCTGGTGTAAATGGACCATCACCATCAAGAGCGTTATTCACATCAACTACTCTTCCTCTTCTGTGGGCTCCAATAGAAATTCCACCACCCATGTGTACTACCACCAGATTTACATCTTCATACTTCTTTTCAAGCTCCTGTGCGGCTTTTCTTGCAACTGCTTTCTGATTCAATGCATGAAAAATAGATTTTCTTACGAAATCAGGGTGGCCTGATATCCTGGCTATATCCACCATCTCATCAACAACAACAGGATCAACTATATATGCTTTAACACCAGCTTCTTTTGCAAGTTCATTAGCAATTAATGCTCCAAGGTTTGACGCATGCTCACCATACTTTCCTTCTCTTAGCTCCTGAAGCATAAGGTCGTCCACTTCATATGTTCCACTGGGAATGGGGCGGATAAGTCCGCCCCTTCCAACTATCGCAGAGAAACTTTTGATATCATATCCCGCTTTTTTTATAAAATCTAAAATGACATTTTTCCTAAACTCATATTGATCTGTAATCCTTTCAAAACCCTTGAGCTCATCAACGCTATGACGAATTGTTTCTTTTAAAACCTCTTTATCATCTTCGTATATCGCAAGCTTGGTGGAAGTTGAACCTGGATTTATAACCAGTATCCTGTACACGTTTTCACCTCACGAAAGCGCAGCAGTCAAGGCAATTGAGTATAATTTTGTTTCATCAGAATCAGCTCTTGATGTAAGAACCACTGGAACCTTTGCACCAAGAATTGTTGAGGCACACTTTGCTTTTGCAAGGAATATCAAGCCTTTGTAAAGTATGTTTCCGGCATCTATATCGGGGGTTACTATTATATCTGCCTCACCGGCAACAGGGCTTACAATGCCTTTGTGCTCTGCTGCTTCTTTTGATACAACATTATCAAGTGCAAATGGTCCATCAATTATTGCTCCTTTTATTTGTCTTCTGTCAGCCATTTTGGCAATCAATGCTGCATCTATCGTTGCTGGTATCTTTGGATTCACGGTTTCTACAGCACTGACCAATGCAACCTTTGGAGTCTCAATTCCAAGAACGTTGGCAACTCTTATAGCATGTTTTATTAAGTCAACTTTCTGGCTCAAATCAGGTGTTATAGTCATTCCGGCATCAGTCAATATAAGCAGCCTTGGAAAGTCCGGAATTTCAAAAACAGAGACCATACCCATTGTCATGCCAGTTCTAAGGCCATATTCTTCTTTAAGAACCATCCTCATTATCTGAGCTGTTTGGAGTTTTCCTTTCATTATAAGATCCGCTTCACCTTTTGAAACAAGTTCTACGGCCTTTGCTGCCGCTTTCATTACACCTTCAACATGGACTATCTCGTACTTTGAAACATCAATACCTGCTTTTTCTGCTTCCTCCTTTATAAGCTTTTCATCTCCAACTAGTGTTGGAACAACAATATCCTCCCTCGCAGCGTTATCTACAGCTTTTAAAACGACCTCATCCTGGGCAACCGCCACCACCAGTCTCTTGCCTTTACCCCTTGAAAGTTCTAAAAGCTCTGAAAGCTTCTTTATCATCAGCTATCCCTCCTTCTTCCACTGTTTTGCCTCTTCTTCTCCTTTGAGAACCCTAAGCGCTCCCTTAGCAAGTGCTATCATCTCAAATTCTCCGGGAACTATGTAAACGCGAGCGTACCTTTCAACATAGTTCCTTATCATATCTGTAAAATTTTTGTTGTAAGCTATTCCACCCGTAAGTATTATTCCATCAATCTCTCCCTTCAAAACTGCCATCATTCCACCAATTTCTTTTGCTATCTGATAAGCCATAGCGCGAACAATAAGATCTGCTTCTTTATCTCCTTCGCTTGCTCTTCTTAAAGCTTCTCTCATATCGTTGGTTCCAAGATATGCAACAAGGCCTCCCTTCCCTACATACCTTTTCTTAAGCTCTCTTTTTGAGTATTTTCCAGAATAAGCAATTTTGACAAGATCTCCAACGGGAAGCTCACCTGTTCTTTCAGGAGAGAATGGTCCTTCATCATTAGCGTTGTTTATATCTATAACTTTTCCCTTTCTGAAGGCCGCAACGGAAATTCCTCCACCAAGGTGAACCACTACAAAATTGAGTTCATCATATTTCTTACCAAACTCTTTCTCTGCAATTTCCCTCACAACAGCTTTCATGTTAAGATAATGACCATAACTCTTCCTCTCTATTTCTGGTATTCCAGAAAGCTTTGCTTCTGGAATCATCTCATCAACAGAAATCGGATCTGTTATATAAACAGGTATCCCATAAGGCTTTGCCAGTTCATATCCAATGACTGCAGCAAGATTGGAGGCATGTTCAACCGGTGATTCGTTTGATAAGTAACCAACCATATTTTCTTCAACTTTATATGTTCCACCAGCAAGTGGGGGCAAAATTCCTCCTCTGCACGCTATAGCACTAAAATCACTTATTTCAAATTCAGCTTCTCTTAATGTTTCAATTATCGCCTGTTTTCTATAATCTTTCTGCTCCATTAGCCTGTCAAATTCACCAAGTTCTTTACTGGGATGGTCTATTCTCTTTGAAAACACTTCATTTTCATCTTCAAAAACCGCTATTTTTGTGGAAGTCGAACCAGGATTTATTACAAGAATCCTCACCCTATCACAGCCCCTTTTTCCTTCTGTACTCAACAATAACTTCTCCAAGTCTTCTAATGCCTTCTGGAATTATTTCCTTCGGTGGCAAACAGAATGAAAGCCTGGCAGCGCTTGAGTTTTCAACATCTACCATAAACGCCTTACCCGGAATATAGAAAACAAGTTTTTCTTTTGCAATATCAAGCATTTCCATAGTATCGTATTCTTCCGGAAGTTTTATCCATATGAAGAGCCCTCCGCCGGGCTTAGTCCATCTGGCACCGTAGGGCTTGAGATATTCCTCCATAGCTTCTATCATTATATCTCTCTTTTCCTTATATACAGCTCTTATGTTTTTAAGATAATCAAACAAATCGTAGTTCTTTAGGAACCTCGCTGCAAGCCTTTGGGTAAGCCCTGAGCTACAAAGATCAGCGGATTGTTTTGCCCTGATAGCTTTTGTAATAATAGTCTTATCAGCAATTATAACCCCAATTCTCAACCCTGGTGTAAGGATCTTACTGAATGTATTAAGGAGAATTACTCTTTCCTTTCCAGCTAACCTGTAAATGGAATCTGGTGGAATTTCATCAAAATAAAGGGCTCCATAGGGGTCATCTTCCACAATCAATATATCGTATTTTTCAGCAAGTTCCACGAGGGCTTTCCTCTTTTCAAGGCTCATAGTAACTCCTGCTGGATTTTGAAAAGTGGGAACCGTGTAGATGAACTTAACCTTTTCTATTTCTCCCCTTTCATCAAGCTCTTTCAATACCTTTTCAAGGTAGTTAATATCCATACCATCCTCTTCAAGAGGCACTGTTATAAACTTTGGAAAGCTTGTATAAAATGCGTTGAGAGCCCCTAAATATGATGGGCTCTCAACAATAACATAACTGTCTTCATCTAAAAATATTCTTGCCAGTATGTCCAAGGCTTGTTGAGAGCCCGTTGTCATGAGCAAATTTTCCTTTGTAACATCAGTAATACCGTAAATCCTATCAAGAAGCTTTAGAAACTCTTCCTTAAGTTCCTCATCCCCTTCTGTCGGTATGTACTGGAGTGTGAAGCTGTACTCATTTTCAAGAATTTCCTTTGCTATTTCTCCAAGCTCTTTGCTGGGGAATGTTTCTGGATCTGGTGCACCTCCTCCAAAAGAAATAGCCCCTGGAACCTGGGCATACTTTAAAAGATCTCTTATTAATGAAGATTTAAGGTTCTTCCCTATCTTTGATAGCCTTTCTTCAAAAATCCTTGTAATCATTTCTCCCACCTCCTCAATAATCACCTATCTTTCTGCCTTATATCATAACCATATTAAAGTATAATATAAAGAGCATACAAAACCAAAATTTTTAAATTTTTAGCAAAGGAAGTGAAAGTATTGGTGGCTATAGTACTTGCTGCCGGAAGAGGTGAAAGATTCAATTCAAATGTACCCAAACAACTCAGGAAAATCAACGGGAAAGAAATTGTTAGAATTTCCGTTGAAAGGATTTTAAAATTAAATCCAAGATTTATCATATTAACCACATTAAGTGACTATCTGGAAAAGACACAAAAACTTTTTGAAGATGTTGATTCTGTCAAAGTTATAGAGGGTGGAAAAACAAGAGCAGAAAGTGTATCAAAGGCATTAGAATTGATCAAAGAAACTGATGAAATTGTATTGATTCATGATAGTGCAAGACCCTTTTTCCCGATTGAAAACACAAAAGAATGTATAAAAGCTGCTGAAGAATTTGGCTCTGCAACGCTTGCGGTTCCAGTCAAAGATACGATAGCAGTTTCCAATGATCATGAAATAGTTTCCTTTCCAGATAGGAACAAGCTCTGGGCAATACAAACTCCTCAGTGTTTCAAAGCTCATCTTATAAAAAAGGCACATGAACTTTTAAAAAGAGAGAATTTTACGCCAACAGATGATGCCTCATTAGTTCTTAGATACAATCTGTCTGAGGTTAGAATAGTCGTAGGGGAGCATCACAACATAAAGGTAACATACCCAGCTGATTTAGCGTTTGCCAAGGTGATCATGGAGGAGCTGATAAACGAATGAAAGTCATCCAAGTCAGTAATCTTTGGAAAAAGTATAGAGAAGTTGAAGCGGTAAAAGGGCTCTCATTCGAGGTGGAAAAAGGGACGGTGTTTTCCCTTTTAGGACCCAACGGTGCAGGAAAGACAACAGCTGTAGAGATACTCATCGGCGTGAGAAAAAGAACATTGGGCGAGGTTAAAGTTCTTGAGGAAGATCCTGAAAAATTTTCAAAAGAAACGAAGAAAAAATTGGCGGTAGTTTTTCAGGAAACAGCTATCTTTGAAAATCTCACACCTTACGAAATCCTCAAATTCTTCAAGAAAACCTATGAGGGTGATGGTAACATAGAAGAGATATTAAAATACCTCGACTTGTGGGATCAAAGAAAGAGTTTGGCAAAACATCTCTCAGGCGGCCAGAGAAGAAAGCTTCTTATAGGAACCATACTCGTTCACGATCCGGAACTTATATTCTTAGATGAACCAACTACCTCTCTTGACCCTGCATCAAGAAGGAATATCTGGAAAATAATTCAAGACCTAAGGGGAAGGGGCAAAACGATATTTCTCACCACCCATTACATGGAAGAAGCGCAGGAGCTTTCCGATGTTGTTTGTATAATGAACGAAGGGGAAATAGTAACAATGGGAAGTGTAAAAGAAGTTATCGAAAAGAGCGGTTTGAAAACGATCATCACGGCAAAGCTCAATGGTGAGGAGATCCGTATAGAAACGACAAGACCTGATGAAGTTACCGCAGAACTTTTGAAGAAAGGTGCAGAGGAGATAGATATAAGAAAACCAAATCTTGAAGATGTTTTTCTCCACTTTACAGGGAGGAAACTGAAATGATCACCTTTTTTCTAGACAATTACTTTAGAAATAAAAGTATGCTATTTTGGATAATCGTGTTTCCAACCCTATTTTACTTCACATTCTCTACAATAT
>JAGHBG010000045.1 GCA_021161105.1 Thermotogaceae bacterium
ATCCTATACTCAATGAAAGTCCTCAAAACTTGATTTTAAACTACTCGGATTCGGAGGACGAAGAATTTTTTGATGAAATTGACAAAGCATATGCCGAATATAGTAGAAGTTTAGCTTTTTCGCATATTAAAGAATTTATAAGGTATCTTCATGATCCTGGAGTGATTATTTGATATGATTATTGCCATAGATTATGGGAGAAAAAGGTGTGGATATGCAGCTGGAGTAATCTTTCCTTCAGACGTTGGCGTTGTTCCTCGGGAAAAACTTTTAGACTTTTTAAAGGAGAGGAAACCTGAAAAAGTGGTCTTTGGATTGCCTTTTTCTATGAGTGGGAGGTATTCGTGTCAGACCTTTGAGGTTATAAATATTGCTGAAAAGGTTTTTATAAAATTAAAAAAACCAGTTTTTCTTGTTGATGAAAGATTATCAACCAAGATGGCGCATTCTATTTTAAAAGAGAGCAAAGGAAAGATAGCAGTGGATGCGATAAGCGCATCCATTCTTTTTGAGAATTTTGTTAATTCACCAGCTAATTTGTACAAGATACGTGAAAATATCCCAAAAGTTAAGATAAATTCAATTAGTGCGCAAAGAGTGTTAGTTCATAATGTTGAAGATCCAGATGTTCTTGAAAGCATAAAAGCTGAAAAAATTGATGTGATGCAATATGATCCTTATGTAGCCTATCTTTTTAAAAAAAGAGTAGAGTTTGTGGAGAGGTTTGAAAGGTTTTTGGAAGGAAAATATGATGTTATTGTTACACCAGATCCAGAAAGAGTTAAAGAGTTACTGAAAGAAGAGGGGAGAATAATTCGTGCCCGTAGCTCAGCTGGATAGAGCACCGGACTCCGGATCCGGGGGCCGCGGGTTCAAATCCCGCCGGGCACGTTTGCATTTTATGTGAGGTGAGATTTTAATGAGATTTGGATTTAGGCTTGAATCAATTTTAAAATTGAGAAAGTTGCAAGAGGAAGAAGCGCAGAAGGAACTTCTTAAAGTTCGAAGAGAGAGAGAAGCTATAGAACAAAAACTTCGAAGTTTGAATGAAGAGAGGTTGGATGCTATAAAAAGAAGGAATGAATCTATTGAAAATGGAGAGATAGATAAAATAGAGGCATGGAGGCTTTATATATTAGGTATTGAAAACAAGATAAAGAAAATTGAATTCGAACTTCAGATAAAACTCAAAGAAGAAGAAAAGGCGCTGGAAAAATACCTTGATAGAAAAAAGGAAAAGGAGTCATTAGTTAAGCTCAAAGAAAAAAAGAAAATGGGATTTTTGAAAGAGATTGACAATCAGGAGAGGAAACTCATAGATGAAATTGCAGAAAGAAAACATTGGTGGAAGTAATTGATATTTTGTGATGATATGATGACAGTATGCTATGGATAATTATGGCGGTTCATTTTATTCTTGATTTCTCTACCAGTATATTTCAACCGCTCGGTCCATACATAACCGAGAAATTTTTTATTGATCCAAGGACCTACGCAATAGCTTTATATACAATTTCTTTAACATCGAATTTAACTCAACCTTTATTTGGTGTGATTAGTGACAATGTAGGAAAGAGAAATTTGTACATAGCGATTGTTGCAGCATTAACGATACTTTTTTCAAGCTTCATTTCAGTTGCAGGAACCTTTTGGATTTTTGTTGCTTTCGTTTTTATAGCTCAAATTTCTAATTCTGCGTTTCATCCCATGGGTGCTACCATAGCTGGGCATAGATATAAAGAACATATAGCATTTTTTTCCCTTGCAGGAATCTTTGGTTACGCCGCGGGACCTGTTTTTATAACATGGTATGCAGAAAAGTATGATCTTAAAGGTATGTATATTATTGGCTTAGTGCTATCTATTTTTGCTTTTATATTTCTTTCAAGGATGAAATTTTTTGAGCGTGAGAAAAAAGAAAAGAAAAGGATAAGTTTGAACGCGTTTAAAGTGCTTTTGCCCGTCTTCTTCTATGTAGCATTTAGATCATTTTCCATGGGTATAGTTCAGGTTTACGGGCCAATGTATGTAAACACATTGGGGATGAGTTTGGTCTTTGGAGGATCTTTACTGACTTTTACAAGAATTGCAGGGATGGTTTTATCAACACTGGGAGTTTACATAGGAAAGAAAATAGGAAATTCCGTGATAAATGTGATTTCTGCTTCATTGATGGTAGCATTTGGACTTGTCTTCTCCCTTTTGGATTTTGCACAAGTTCCAGCATGGGTTTTAGCAGTCATATTTGTTTCAATGTTGTCACCTGCTTATCTAACAATGTCATCTACTGTTGTAGAAGCGCAAGATAGACTTCCCCATAACCCTGGCGTTGCATCTTCAGTAGTGATGGGATTTGCGGCGGCTATGGGGAACCTGATGAATTTGCTTTACTCATCCGTTTTTGGAAATAATGTTAAATTTATGGTAGGTTCTTTCTGGTTTATATCTGTCCTGGTTCTTGGAGCAGCTACATGGGATTTCATTTATGAGAAGTCTCGACAGTAATCATTACGGGGTTATGGTCTGAATTTTCAAAGCCAAGATCAAAGCCTTTAACCTTTAGCACTTTTACATTGGGAGAAACTAAGAATCCATCTATTATAGTGACAAAGGTTTCATTTTCTTTATAAAGCGCTGCTACAGATCTGTTTGTTGGGACATTTTTGTCGTAATATAGTTTCCAACCTTTCGGAAGCCGATTATCGGGCAAAGGCACATAGAAATCTTCCGGCTTTTCAGTATATTTGAAGTTTAAGTCATCATCCAGAATTGAGTTCCAATCTCCACCTACTATAACATAGTTTCCTTTTTCATATTCTTTCAATGCTTCTTCCTTTATAAAGGAGAGTTGCAACTTTCTGAGTTTACCTTCTTCGTCGTATGCAGAGTTATGAGTATTGTATATAACCAATTTTTTCCCATTGGGAGCCGGTATGTATATCTTAATCAGACATCTATCAAGCATGGCTACGCTTTCTGGCCAGGGGTATTGACCGGGGAGAGCTATTCTAACTGGATTGTAAAATTGGTATTTTGAGAAGACTGCAAGACCTGATCTTACTCTTCCCATAGGGCTGGTATAAGGAACTGGAACGAAGTCCACATGATAGTTGAATGCAAAAGCGCTCATGTAACCCTTCAAGGTTTCTTTCAATTTTTTGTATTCGTTGATTCTGTATGTTCTGTCGCTATCTATGTCTATTTCCTGGATTAGAAAAATATCCACGGAACTTCTCATGGCGTTGAGAAATTCTGAAATCTTTTCAAGATTTTTAACGGTATTTTCTTTAGTACCTTTTACATGCTTTCCACCGTCGAAAAAGAAATCCATGTTTTTTCCAAGACCAGCATAACCAATATTCCATGTAAGAATGGAGAGTTTTTCTGGCGTGGCTTTTAAGCTCTCACCTTCTGAAGAAAGCCTTACAACCTCGGGTGGATTGTAATCGGTTGCTGTTAGGTATGCAACGAGACCTGCAAAGGCAAGTAAACCTGTAAGTAAAACAACTCCAACAATTTTTAAAATGTCCATGTCCCTACCTCCTTTAACTTTTTGAGATTTAGATTAATAGATGAGAACATGGAATATTATATGATAAACTTTCAACATGTGTAAAAAAATCGTAGTGCTTGTATGGTTATTAATTTCTTTTGTTCAAATTTTTAGCAAATTGGTAGAGGTCAGTCCATATAGAGATGGGGTAGTTATTCTGGTTAATGACCAAAACAAGGTTTTCCTGGAATTCAAAAATGAAGAGGAAAACTTTTATAGAAAAGTACTTTTATTTCATGGCGTTGCAACTGATATGACTGTTCTTGGCAACAATATATTCGTGGTTGGGAGTACCTTAAATTCCGGAGTGTTGTATGTAGCGGATATAACAGGTGTTTTAGCATTTCGACATTTTGACGATTTGAAAAACATACTGCAGGTTGTTGCGTCCAGCAGCGGTGTAGTTGTAGTTGGGAGGAAGAAATCAGGCTATGCTTTGCTTTTTACAGATTTTTATGGTCACATTGCTTGGAAGCGTTATTTATCGGAAAGGTCAAAATTTATAAAAATTATACTTAATGAAAATCTGTATATAGCTTTTGATTCTTCCATTTACACTGTGGACTTGGGGGGAAACATCATATCTAAAGAAATTTTTAAAAACATCTCTACTATATTCTTAAAGGGAGGCTATTTGTATGTTATTTTTAACTACAACGGGATCTCTTATGAACAAAGCGGGAAACTCTTTATAGAAGATCTGGTTGAAGATGCATGCGTTTTTAAAGATGATGTTTATGCGATTGGTTCTTCAGGTGTTTGGAAAAATAAGTTGCTCCTGATAAGAGGGATATTTAAGGGGTTAATCTGCTCGGAGGATAATGTTATTGTGTGGACAAATGGAAATTACTTGATTTTGCCGGAAGATAGAAAATAATGGAATAAAAGATATTATTGGATGGGGGAAACGTTATAGATGATTGAAGAGTAGCAACAAATGTTTATTTAAAAAGAGATTTTAACCGGAGTTCGTTTATAAGTCTGTGAAAAGTATCATTTGATTTAATGGAGGTGGCAATTTTTGAAAGAAGAAAAGGTATTGGTTGTGACAGCGAAGGAAGTTAGTAAAGTATTAAACAATGCAGAGGGCCTTGTGTGTGTTGATGAGAATACTATTATGAATCTTATTAGAAAAGGCTTTTTTGTTGAAAGAAGCAAAGCAGAGATAAATGAAGAGTGGCGGCAGATAATTCCGTATGTCGTAATGGTTGATAGGGGGAAAGTTCTTTTAATGAAGAGGACAAAGAAGCAATCAGAAAAAAGACTTCACAACCTGTATTCCATTGGTGTTGGAGGACACATAAATGATGAAGATTCTAATAATCCAGTAGAAGCTTTTAAAAAAGGTATGAAAAGGGAAATAAATGAAGAGGTGGATGCCAGGGTAAGAGAACTGAAGTTTTTAGGGGTTATAAATGATCTTTCTTCACCAGTAAGCAGGGTTCATCTTGGGGTCTTGTATTTAGCAGAAGCCTCATTTAAGGAAATGAAAGAGAAAGAACTGTTTGAATGGGAACTTGTGGAAATTAACAAACTCCATGAGTACAGGGAGGGTATGGAAGGTTGGTCAAAAATAGCGCTGGATGGATTGAAAAAGCATCTTATGCAAAGTTGAACCTGTTTTTGGACGTTGTTGGAAAAAGAGAAGATGGGTACCATAACATTGTTTCAGTATTTCAAGAAATTTCTCTGCATGACACGATGAAGGTAAAGTTTACCAAAAATGGGTTTAAACTTGAAAGTACAAAAGCTCTTCCTGAGGATAATACCCTTTATAAAGCTTATGAAATTTTTAAGGAAGCGCTTAAGCTGGATTTTGGCCTTCATATAAAGCTTATAAAGAGGATACCTTCAGGAGCAGGTTTGGGTGGAGGAAGTTCAAATGCTGCAGCTTTAATTCGAATTTTAAGTGAGTATTTCAGGGTCGATAAGGAAGATGTTTTAAAAGTTGCAGAATCTGTTGGTAGTGATGTACCTTTCTTTTTATATGGCGGAACTGCTCTTGTTGAAGGCAGAGGGGAATTTATAACGCCCCTGGATGATCTCCCAGAATATGGAGTAATTCTTTTTGTCCCCAGGGTTAGGGTAAGCACAAAATTTGCTTATCAAACTTTAAGAAAGGAGGATTTTGGAAGA